>JADLHE010000579.1 GCA_020848965.1 Saprospiraceae bacterium | reverse complement strand
TCTCCGCTTTCAGTGCGCAGTTCGATGGTGCGGAGGCCGGGGGCTTCTGCATAGACAGTTACCTGCTCAATGACGAGTGGCACCAAGGTCTCAAACTGGGTTTGGCCGTTGAAATTGTTGCCATTGAAAAAATTGGAGCCTTGGTGGGCGGGCATTCCGATGGCAAACTCTTGCTCATTATATAGGTGAAAATCAGCCACATAGAACGTATCGGTTGTTGTGAGCACCGGCGTGGTAAAAGTCGAGCCAGCGCTAATGGCGATGTTGCCGTTCGGCGAATCATACCAAAAGAGGTTCTCACCCACCGCCTCCAAAGTGGCCGAACCCGGAGCAGCCAAGGTCACGTTTTCAGCCGTTGGGGCAGGGGAGGGTAGCACCTCCACTTCGATGGGGGCTGACGCAAACTCCCCACAAACACCTTGAATGGACACGTTGTAAGCACCTGCTTGATTAACGGTGATGGACTGCGTGGTCTCTCCCGTTGACCAAGTGTAGCCAGCAGCGTCGGAGGAGGACAGCACCACGCTTTCGCCAGCGCAGAAAGACAGTGGGCCTTGGGCAGTCACTGTAGGTGTCTCGTCCGGACTTACTTCCACCGTCAACACATTTGATTCTGCAACACAGCCTTGGGCATCCACAATGACTACGCTCAAGTTGCCCGGCTGCTCGATGGTCTGGCTCTCGCCAACTGCGCCATTGCTCCAAAGATATGTATAGCCTGTTGGTGCCGATACGGTCAACGATTCTCCGGCACAAAGGATGGCAGTTGCGCCATTGCCAATGGTGAAGTCAGCCAAAGCGCAGCTTGTGCCTTCAACAATCGTGTTTTTTTGGTTGATGGCGGGGTTTTGAATGACGTCCAGTTGGCCGGATGGCCAATGCACCACTACATATTCCACCTCTGTGTCCGTCCCGATTCCGAAGTATTGGGTCAGGGAGTTTTGGATGCCATAGCTCTCGCCGGAGCGTACTTCCCGAATCTGGATGCCCCACGAACCGTGGATTTCCACCCTTGCGCCAACGCCCATTTTATTGCTCTGCACGCCTTTCAAATCAAAGGCAATGTAATTGTTGTCATTGTTCGTGGTGTTCATCCAAAGCTTGTCCGCCGAATTGCTTGGATTGTTAAAACTGGTCTGGTAAGCGGCATAGATGTCCAAGAACCCATCAGCGTTGAGATCGCCCGTGGCAAGCGAGCCAATGCTGGCGGTGCCAAACGGGTTCACGATTTTGGTGAAGGTCAGGTTCCCGTTGTTGTGGAACAGGTTGGTGCCAAGGGTTGAACTGCTGAAATTGCCAACGGTGATGATGTCCACGAGGCCATCGTTGTCAAAATCACGCATGATGCCTTGGATGAAATTGCCCGTAACCGCCACGCCCGCCGTTGCGGCAATATCGGTGAAATGCCCGGTGCCATCATTCAGCAATAACTGGAGTTCATGGTCATGATTGGTCACGAGGCAATCCATGTCGCCATCGTTGTCAATGTCCTGAAAATCGGCGGTCCAGGACTGCCAACCTATTTTGAGGCCGTATTTGCCAGCTTGTTCTGTGAAGTTGTTGTGGCCATCGTTGACGAAAAGCGCATTGATGCGGCGTGGGTCGGCGGGGTTGTCCACGCCTTGGCGGCACTTGGCGATGTAGAGGTCGAGGTCCCGGTCGTTGTCGAAGTCCGTCCAAACGGAGCCGTAATTGCCGGAATTATCGGAAATCGGGGTGGTGGACATGTCAATCCATTCGTCGTGCAGCGTGAATGCACCGCTGCCATTATTGCCCCAAATGCGAGGTTCGCCATCGTCGTGGCAGGCGAAGACATCGAGCCAGCCGTCGTTGTTGATGTCGGCGAAATTGGAGCCTTGCACGAAGACGTCGTTTTCGGGTAGGGTGGCAGTGGTAAAGGAACTGCCGCCATTATTGGTCAGTATTTTTACACCATCGTAGGCGCCCCCGGCGAAGATGTCGTTGTAGCCATCGTTGTTCACGTCGCCGAGCACCATCGCCCAAGCGTCGCCGGGGACATTGCCGTGGGTATAATTGGCAAATGGCTGGTTCGGGGCTGCTTGGTATTCAATGCTGAGCATGCTGCCTTGGCCGAGCCGAATAATATCGTCAAGGCCGTCTGCATTCATGTCGGCAACGCCGACCGCCACGCCACTTTTGAAGCCGGTTGGATTGTTGAGCAGGGTGGTTTGGTTGGAAAATGAGATTTGGGCACTGGCTGCAAAGGCCAATAGCAAGAATGGCAGGGTGTGGAAATATTTCATACAAAGTTGGTGGTGAAAATGGTTGATGAAGGTTTATGAGGTTTATTAGGGTTGATATTGGTTTGGCCTCTATCAACCTTTATCAACCTCATAAACCCTTATCAACCTTAGAATAATCGGCTCGAAATGTACGGTGAAAAATTAGGCTTATCGAAACATAATATTGGTTGGGTATTTTGGCGGACAAGTTCGGGCGTTAAAAATGAAAACGCCCCCTAACACTTGGTGCTAGGAGGCGTTTTTTATAGTACCCCAAAAAGGTTTTTCTTAGTGTACCAACAATTTGCTGGAAGCAACTTTGTCGCCAGCCTGAATAGACACTACATACACACCTTTTGCAAAGTCTGCCGTGTGGAGGCCGTAAACATGCTTGCCAGTTGATTGCTGACCCAAAGAAACCATCTTAACGGTTTGGCCGAAAGCGTTGGTTACTTGAATCTTCACATCTTGAGCGTTTGGAAGCTCATAAGCCACCTGTGCCATTACAGAAACTGGGTTTGGCGACAGCGTAAGGGCAAACACATCTGGGTTCACAGCGGTCGTGTTGTTGATGACGCCCAATTCTGATACATCAAGGCCAATATGGTTAATGTAGTTGGTGCCTGAAGGGTCAGAATCACCACGAACAGACAAGCCTGGCTCGAAATCTTGCTGGTAGATGATGTCCAACCTGTTGTTCACGAAACGAGCCGCAGCGGGGAACATAGTCTCATAAACATCAATCAAATCTGGCTCGGAAATGAAATCCTCAGTAATGATGTCATAAGGAGCGCTCCAAGTGGCACCATTGTCTTCGGAATAAATTACATACACGTGGCGGTTGTGCTGTTGGTTTGGATTGGCCAACGTGTTGATATAATTCTCGGTCAGGCCAGAGTAGGCAACATAAATCCGGCCATCAGCATCTATAGCAGCGCTTGGGTGCGAGGTCAAAGAAGAATAGTACAATGCAATATCAGAAGTAGCAGCGATGTCAAGTGTGTCGTTGCCATTGGCGTCAATGATGCCTTCAACGGCATAGACTGCGGCGTCTTCCTCCATTGTTTCGTTCCAGTAGCGGAGGCCCATCGTGGCTGGGTAATAGCTGGAGTTGGCTGCGGCGTCGTCCAATACGTACATGTCGCCGTACCATAGGTGTACCAAGCCGTCGTTGTCAACGAGTACATCGCCAGCATTGTCAGAAGTGAGGATGGCCAATGAATCCGGCGCATTTGGGTCTGGGAACAATTGGTCGTAGGTATAGCCTGAATCGAGCACATAGGCATCAATTGGGAAATCCTTTACGGTCCAAGTTGTCCAAGTGTCGCCATTGTCAGAAGATTTGGCCACTTTGACATCGCCATAGTCGCCGAAGAGGCCAACTGCAACGGTCTCGCCAGAGGCGTCAATGCCATAAGAGTCAGCATCCATGCGAGAGTAATAATCGCTGTTCATTTCAGGCAATTTCACATCTTGTTTGTCCCAAGTAGTGCCACCATCAGTAGAACGGAAATACAGCAAGTGACCGTCACAGCCTTCATACACAGCACCACCATTGCCAGTAGGCAATGAAATACAAATAACGTGAATGGTGTTGCCATCTGGGCCACCAACGGCCATGCGAGGCCAGAGTACACCTGGGGGAACGGCGGTTGCCACGTCAGAATATTGCCATGTTCCACCTACATTCTTGCTCAAGCGAATTTTGCTGGCAGATGAGTGGGCAACATTGACAACCGTGCCATCGGCAAGAGTGCCTACGTTTGGCCATCCGGTACGAACGTCTTCAATACGGCCTGTAGGGAAGGCGCCCCAAGTGCCTGCTACCGCATTATAGGAGTTGAAGCCAGTACCCCTGTCGGTCCAAGCGCTTGCTTCAGCACTATAAGTAAAAGTGCCATAAAGGTTGCCGTTGGCCAATTTATCCAAACGGTTTGGCGTAGAGCTGTTGCTCTGTAGGTCATAAGTCGTTTCTCCAAGCGTGGATTCCAAGGCAGAGCGGTTGCTAAGCACCGGAAGGTTTGGGTTGGAGGTAAAGTGCTGGTTTTCAAATCCAGTGAGGGCCACTTTGTCCCTTTTTACAGGAGTTTGTTCAAACCTCATGTTTCTGCTGCGCAATGGAGCCTGAGCTGCCAATGCAAGCGTTGTGAAGGCGAATAGTGTAATAAGTAGCTGTCTTTGCATGATTTACAAATTAGTTTAAAAATTATTTAGGACTCTTTGAGTTCAATGGCGGCTAAAATACTAATTGTTCAAAATATAAGAGCAGACAATCAAAGTTTTTTGCCTGATTGATAATGGATGACAAACTTAGTTGTTGGCTTTGCGAAAGTTTACTACTCCTTCACCGCCTTCACCTCCGCCTCCACATCCTTCGTTGCCTTTTCCAAATCCGCAACCTGTTTCTCTCTTTCGTCGGCCTTTTTGCCTTTCGGAGAAGCTGCTTCCTTCCCTTTCGCAGCCCCCGACTGTCCGCTGCCAACTTTACCGCCCATCCACTCTCCGATGGCCTTTGCGCCAGCAACCGCAGCCTTTCCAAATTTCAATTCCTCGGCATTGGCCGCCTCTACATAAACTGTGTCGCCTTCGGCAAAACTGCCGCCCAATACATGCTTCGAAAGTTCGTCAATGAGCAGGTCTTGCAGTGCCCGCTTCATTGGCCGGGCACCGAACTGTGGGTCGTAGCCCGCATCGCCGAGCACGTCCAAGGCGCCCTCGGTTAGCGCCAAGCCGAGGCCCTGGCGCTGGAGCATTTTCTCCGTTTTGCGAAGCAACAAATACAGCACCTGCCTGATTTCCACCTTTGAAAGTGGCGTGAAAACGATGGTTTCGTCAATGCGGTTCAAGAACTCGGGACGCAGGTTTTCTTTCAAGGTGGCCAGTACTTCTTCTTTCGTTGTAGCAATGATTTCAGCTCGGTGCTTCTCGCCGAGGGCGTCCAAATCTTCAAAGTTTTCGAGGATTTTCTCAGCGCCCATATTGCTCGTCATGATGACGATGGCGTTTTTGAAATCAGCGGTGCGGCCCTTGTTGTCCGTCAGGCGGCCCTCGTCGAGCACTTGCAGCAGGATGTTGAAAGTGTCCGGGTGCGCCTTTTCGATTTCATCCAAGAGGATAATGGAATACGGCCTGCGGCGAACCGCTTCGGTGAGTTGGCCGCCCTCATCGTAGCCGATATAGCCGGGAGGGGCGCCCACGAGGCGGCTCACTGTGTGTTTTTCTTGGTACTCGCTCATGTCAATGCGCACGATGGCGTGCTCATCGCTGAACAGCACCTCGGCCAGTGCCTTTGCCAGTTCCGTCTTACCTACGCCCGTCGGGCCAAGGAAGATAAAGGAACCGATAGGGCGGTTCTCGTCCTGCAAGCCTGCCCGGCTGCGGCGCACGGCATCGCTCACAGCCTTCACGGCGGCCTGCTGCCCGATGAGGCGCTTGTGCAGTTCGTCCTCCAGTTTCAGCAGTTTGTCCCGCTCGCTTTGCATCATGCGGCTCACGGGGATGCCCGTCCAGCGGGCAATGATATTGGCAATATCGTCGGCGGTAACGCTGTCGTTGGTGAAGCGGCCTTCTTCGGGCAGCTTCGCCAATTTGGCCTCTGCTTCCTTCAGTGCTTTCTGCTCGTTGGGCAGGTCGCCGTAGCGGATTTTGGCAACGGCCTCGAGGTCGCCCCCACGCTCCAGTTTTTCGGCCTGCTGCTCCAGTTCCTCCACTCGCTTTTTGATGCCCTGCATCGTCTCCACAATCTCTTTTTCGTTCTTCCAAGCGGCCCGGAGGCTGTCCCGTTTTTCACGGGCATTGGCGATTAAGCCATTGATTGTCTGCAATTTAGCGGCAGCGCCCTCGCCTTTCAGCGCCTCTTTTTCGATTTCGAGCTGGCGCACTTTGCGGTCCCATTCATCCACGACTTCCGGCACGGAGTCCAGTTCAAGGCGCAGCTTTGCGGCAGCTTCGTCAATGAGGTCAATGGCCTTGTCGGGCAGTTGGCGGTCGGCCACGTAGCGGTGGCTCAGCTCGGCGGCGGCCACGAGCGCTTCGTCGCTGATGGCAATTTTATGGTAAACCTCGTACTTCTCCTGCACGCCCCGCAGGATGCTGATGGTGTCCTCCACGGTCGGTTCCTCAATCAACACTTTCTGGAAGCGGCGCACGAGGGCCTGGTCTTTTTCAAAATGTTTTTGGTACTCGTCGGAAGTTGTTGCACCGATGGTGCGCAGCTCGCCACGGGCCAGTGCGGGCTTTAGGATATTGGCGGCGTCCATGGCACCGTTGCCACCGCCAGCCCCGACGAGGGTGTGTATTTCATCAATGAAAAGGATGATTTCGCCATTGGCGTTCTGCACCTGCTTGATGACGGCCTTGAGGCGCTCCTCGAACTCGCCCTTGTATTTTGCGCCAGCGATGAGCGAGGAGATTTCGAGCGTGTATATTTTTTTGCTCCGCAAATTTTCAGGAACATCTTGTTTCACAATGCGCCATGCGATGCCCTCCACGATGGCCGTTTTGCCCACCCCGGCGTCGCCGACAAGGATGGGGTTGTTCTTTTTCCGACGGGAAAGGATGTGGAGCACCCGGCGTATCTCCTCGTCCCGACCAATGATGGGGTCAAGCTTGCCGTTTTCGGCTTGGGCGTTCAGGTTCACGGCGAACTTGCTGAGGGCGTTGAACTGCTCGTCGCTGCTCTGTTCGGTCACTTTTTCGCCTTTGCGCAGGTCGGTGATGGCTTTGCGGAGCAACTCGTCATCGGCACCGAGCATTTTGAGGAGCTTGCCCGCCTTGTCGTCGCCTTGTAGTATGCCCATCAGAATCAACTCGATGCTGATGTACTCGTCGCCGAAGTCGGCGAGCAGTTTCTTGGCACGGGCCAGCGCTTTGTTGGCCTCCGGGGTGAGGAACTGCTTCTCGGTGTTGCTGACCTTGGGCGTAAGTTGGATGATGGTCTCCAATTGCCGCTGCAACACGCTCATGTCTATATTGCATTTTTCAAATAGGAAAGTGGCCACATGCTCGTCCGTTTCAATGATGCCACGGAGCAGGTGGGCGGTGTCCACGCTTTGCTGGCTATTAGCGGCGCCGATTTGCTGGGCCTTGAGGATGGCGTCTTGGGCCTTGATGGTGAAATTGTCGTAGGTCATTCAATTTACGATTTACGATTGCGGATTTACGATTGGGGGCAGTGGGTTTTAATTAGACTGGTTGACAAACTACGGCGATTTCAGATACTTCTGCACTGTCTGCCAACTGCCAAACTGCCAACTGATACGGGCAAAGGTAGTTTTTTCAAAAAAACTGGAAAGGAGAATGGACGAAGGCGGTGGAAAAGCGGATTAGGGAGTGATTGCTTGATTGTTAAATTGTTTGATTGATAGCGAGACGTCCATAACAATTCAGCAATTTAACAATTCAACAATGGCTCCCTCACCGCATTGGTTTCAGCACTACTTTTTGGGTGAGGGTCTTGAAGCAATTGGACACGGTGGTTTGCATTTCCATGAAAACCGGGAAAAAGCCTTCTTTGCTGACAATGAGCCGATAGCGTTTGTCGGCATGAATAGGCATTTGCAAGGTGTTCGAGGCCGATTTCAGGATGGTTTGCTCAAACTGGCCCGTGCTGGTGTCTTCCAATTCAATATTGCAACCCAACAGCGCCGTGCTGTCCTTTTCATTGATGATGTTCAGGACCAAACTGCCGCCCATATTGGCCGAATAAATGGAATAATCGGTGCAAGGGGAAATATCGCCCTTGCATTTTCCATTGGGGCGGTTGGAGCAGAAATAAGTGGTTTGGCTTTGCGGGTGGTAGAAAAAATAGCCTTCGTCAAATGGGGTATTGATTTGCTGGAGGTTTTGCGTGCTCAGCCATTCGCCATTTTCAGACCGCTCGGCCTGATAAATGTCATAGCCGCCAAGCCCTGCAAGGGAATTGGAGCTGTAAAATAGGATTTGCTGTTGGGTGAAAAAATGAGGGGCTCCGTCGTTGGCGCTTGAGTTGAACGGAAAGTTGACTGGTTCCCCAAATCGCCCGTCGGGTTCGATGGGGCTGTACCAAATATCGTAGCCACCCTTCCCACCGGGGCGGTCAGATGCGAAGAACAACACCTCTTTCCTCAATTTGAAATCAAAGCCGATGGCTGGCTCTTTGGCCGAGGTGCCGGGGAGGTTTATTTGTCCAGAGAGTCTCTCCGATTTGCCCCATTTCCCATCGAATGTCTTATCGCAGTACCATAGTTCGCTGTGGGCAGCATTGCCAGGTTTGGGTTCCCGGCTTAGGGTATAGTAAATCCTGGTGGCAGCAGTATTGAAAACCATATTGGCGATGCTCAGTTGGTCTTCTTTGGGGTTGATGGGCAATGGCTGTGCTGCGTCATTGCCTACGGTGGAATAAATCCTGGTGATTTGCCCTGTCTTCGTGGGCACAACGGTTGTAAAGTACAGTCGGTCGCCATACCTGCATGGTGAAAGCAATGAGCAATCTGTAGGTGGGTTTACGTTCAGTAATTCCGCCCCATTACCGTTTCCATTAACACTGTCTATCGCAAGCTGTGGCGGATTTTGCGCATTGGTTTGAGTAAAAAATAGGTAAAGCAAAAAAATTGCTCGTAGGGAAATCCTCATTTTACAACATTGTGAAAGGGAAGGTTACTTCACTTCGATTTTGGACGGAAAGTGTAGTGGAGAAAAGTTCGAGACGCAAATATAGCAAGGTATAGGGAAAAACAAAAACTGGCGTGTGTGTTTTGCTCATTTAAAAAGAACTCTCCTGAAGTTTGGTGATTGGTTGATTCATGAAATGGGCTTTCGGCAATTTTGCGTAGTAAAATTGCCGAAAAACCTTAGACACCAATGGCGGCGACATATTGAATGCCGCCGCCATTGGTGTTTACACCAGTCAATGCCCGGCCTTATTGCACCAAGACCTTACCCGACCACGTGCCTACTGGTGTGGCAAGTTTGATGAAATACAAGCCCGCAGTGGACAGTTGCAGATCAAGTTTGTCAGTTGCCTTCAATTCCTGGTTAAGCACTGCTTGGCCGTTTACGTTCCAGATGGTCAGCTTTTCGCCGCCCATCAAGTAGAATTCTGGTAGCAAAATAGTGAACTTCCCGCTAGTGGGGTTGGGGCGAAGGCTCAATACTTTTTCGACATCATCCGCTGATGCCGATTGGGTGTAGCCCATGAATTTAAGCCTGTCTTTTTCCAATTCAAAGTTTGCAATTTTGGAAGCGTTGTTTGAAGCGATGAAAAGCGGCGGGATGGCATTATGGACAGAAGAATTCCATTTGTCAACGTATATGGTATAGTACCCACCATTTACCATTGTCAGGGTGAACATTCCGTAGGAATTGGTTTTGGCATGTTGGTAAAACCTGTTGTTGGGGTCAGACAACAACAAACTTAGGTTCTGCACAACCTCGCCAGTTGTGCCGTTTTTTACTATACCTTTAAGTTGAATGGTCTGGCTTGATGCAGGTATTGGGTCAACGGGCACTAAATAAATGTCACGGTAAAGTTGAGAGGTGTCGCACTGGTTGACGGGTATTGCATCGTACCAGAATAAGCTTCCTTGGTAATAGGTCGGGAGGTAGTCGGCGTAGTACATTGAACTGGCATCAGGAAAGGCTCTAAGGTAAAATACGCCCGGAGGTATGTTTTCGAAATGATAGTCGCCTCCGGCAGTCACGGGGTAAGTGCCATAGAGGTAAAGCGAGTCATCGCTAATGTCCCGCACCAGCAATTGCACCAGCCCTGTATCCAAGGTCGTTGTGCTGTCAATATAAACCTTGCCGCTCACATCGAAGTTGACAGTTGGTTCGGGCGGCACCACCACGAAGGCAAAATCACGGTAAGTAGTGCCAATCAATTGGCCATTGCGGTATTCGTCCACTTTGTAGGCGATTTGGAAGGCGCCCAAAGCCATTGGAATGGCAGAGAACTCGCCCGTTTCGGCATCAATCGTCAATGGGTAATTGCCGCCAAGCATATTGCTTTCCGAGTAGGTAGGGGCTAGGAAACTCAATTGGCTGTATGGAGGAGGTGCTGGCACAGATGGCATAGGGTCAATATAGGAAGCACCGTGATAGGGCGTTGAAAGGCTGTACACCAGCGAATCGCCGTCAGGGTCGGTTGCGCCTCCGTCGTAGATGAAGGGCACATTGTTAAAAATGGCAACAGGGATGTCTTGATTGAAGACCGGGGAAGCGTTGGCGATAGCGTTGTCAATGACCGTGAAGAAGGTCATGCCAGCGTTCAGCGGGTCCACTAGGTTCGAAAGTATCTGGGTTCGGCAACAGCGCTGGTAGGCCACCGTGAATTTGCCAGAAGATGGCAATGTGATGACGCCCGTGTACACCGCTTTGTCAATGCAAATATCGCCGGGGAAGACGCAGACGAAATTAGCTGGCAAAATGGATACGGTGTCAACCTGGCTGTAGTCCAAAGGCAGGTGATAATTGCCGATGAGCATTGGCGAGGGGTCATCGTTGAAGACACCCACGCTCATGGGGTCATCAAAATAGGGTTCCCCATTGTAGCAGTCCCGGTAAATGGTCAAGGTGATGGCATAGTCATTGTTGCCAAGTGGCTGATAAGTCAAAGCCCCCCCAACAATGTGGGTGGCATTCGCAGCAGCGGCGAATGCCAACAGAAACAGCGTAAAAGTCCAATTTTTCATAGAGATTTAGATTTTCGTGAGAAAAGAAAGCTTAGCGTTCAAAGATAGATTGTTTGAACGGCATTTTTAAACGCTTATTTGTCAAAATTCCTCCAAACCTTGATTTGCTGCTGGACTTTAACATTTATGCCCTAATTTCGTAGCCTACCAATTGTTCAAACGACAACTTATCCGCAGGGAGACTGCCTTGCAAAAAACAGATTTTCAACCGATTACACACAAATTTTCTCCATGAAAAGACACATCCAACTAACAATTCCACTGATTGTATTTTGCCTCTCTTTCTCCCATTCCTTATTTGGCCAGCCAAATATAACGGCCACCATCGTCGGGCCATCCGTATTGTGCCTAGGCGAGTGCGGCGAATATTCAGTCGTTTTCAGCGACTCCTCGTTTCAAATCGAAACCATCATCTGGAACTCTGGAATTGTCAGCGCCGGAAGCGGCCCTGTTTTTACGTATTGCAATGACAGTACCTCCAACCCCGGCACAGGTGGCAGCGTCATCATTTCGGCCAGTGGCGTAGCTTTCAGCAATAATGGCAATGTCATACAGTTCGGCACCGAAACGCAGGTCAGTTTCGCCTCAACACTTAACCCCACCATCCGCCCCACCATCGCCTCCTGCCCGCAGGACAGCAGTAGCAATCCCGATGCCTGCGAGAAGATTTGCGCCTTCGGCACGGCGCAGTATGAGGTCTTTGGTGTACCAACGGGCACCCCCGTCACTTGGTCGGTGCAGGGGGCCGAGAGCTTCACCCCGAACGGCAATACCGTGACCGTGGAATGGGGAGCGCCGGGGCAGGGGCAGGTGAGCGTGGTGGCGGGGGCAGGAACCCCAAGTGAGCTATTACAGTTATTTTGTGGGCAAAATCAAGTTGTAACCGACCCGAATAACACAAGTCCCCCTCAGCCAATCTATCTGAGATGGTTCGGTGGGGTTTCGCCCTACACCTTGAATTATTCCATAAATGGGGTGCCTCAAACTCCAATAGTTGTCAACAACAACACTTACTCATTAATGGGTAATCAGCCTGGAACATATACAACTACTATTACAGACAGTAATGGGATGACGGACCAATGTTCAACCACAATTGTCTATAGTTTACAAGACTGTTGGCAATCAATTCAACCTAGTAATATAGTACATCCCACTAGTCAAAACAATTGCGATGGTTCTATTAATGGAACAGTTACATCTGGAGGTCAACAACCTTACAGTTACCAATGGAGCAACGGCTCCACAATTGGTGGGCAATTAAATTTATGTTGTGGCACTTACACAGTGACAGTGACTAGTGGAAATGGCTGTACCGCCTCTACTTCAATCACCCTTATTTGCCCTGCGCCCACCTGCTCCGGCGAGTCTTCCCTCTGCGTCGAAATCCTCGAAGAACCCGAAGCCCTCATCGGCTCGCTGCCGCCCCCGCAGCCCAACGGTACCATCGCCATTTGCCAAGGGCAGACCGTTTATTTCCAAAACAACAGCACCAATGCCACGAGCTATGTCTGGGAGTTGCTGCCCGGCGTCACCTCCACGCAGTTCGAGCCGAGCCAGACCTACAATACCCCCGGCACTTACCTCGTCTCGCTCATTGCCCGCAACGAATGTTTCTGCGCCGACACCACCACCGTCGAGGTCTATGTCATCGCCGCCGACGTGCCGGAAATCCTTTGCACGGGCACCATCTGCGAGGGCGAAACGGTCACTTACAGCACCGATGCCTCGTGCAGCGGCTACGCTTGGGCGCTCACGGGCAGCTACAATATCCTCGATGGCGGCGGCCCGACCGATAACTTCATCACCGTCGAATGGCTCGCCGGGCCGGAGGGCACCATCTCCCTCACCACCAGCGGCTGTGCCGGCACGGTCTGCAACCTGCCCAACGTTGTGCCCATTCCCATCGTCTCCGACAATGTGGAGATACAAGGCCCCAACAAGGTCTGCGAGGGCAGCACCGAGGAGTATTACATCCCTGATTATCAAGGCACTACGATAAATTGGACGGTGCTGGGAAGTGGAAATATCGTAGATGGCCAAGGGACTGAAAGGATTACTGTCAACTGGTACGGTGCTGCCAACCTCGGAAACCCGCAGCGGGTCATCGTCGAGTTCGACAACTGCTACCTCGGCTGCTCCGGGCGGGACACGCTGAACGTGAACATCGTGCCCGGCTTTTACATGACCGGGCCAATCGAGGTTTGCGCCAGCACCAACGGCAGCTACCAGACCCGCAACACCATCACCGATGCGCTCATCCCCGCCAATTGGCAGCTCATCAACTCCAGCGGCACGGTGGTTTGGTCGTCGCCTTCGGCAACG
The DNA here is from genome assembly GCA_020848965.1 of Saprospiraceae bacterium. Classification (GTDB taxonomy): domain Bacteria; phylum Bacteroidota; class Bacteroidia; order Chitinophagales; family Saprospiraceae; genus UBA6168. The sequence goes on along the minus strand of JADLHE010000579.1, from coordinate 3,834 downwards.
AACACGGCCAATATCCCCTTTAATTTCCCTGCGGGCAATTACACGGTACACGCCGAGGCGGCCAGCGCCAGCAGTTTTTGCACCGATGGCTACGATATTTTCATCGAACTGAAGGCCGCCCCGCCCGCACCGACGGCCATTTTGGGAGAAAACGAAATATGCCCCGGCACGGCCTATGCCTACGAGGCTACTGGGCTGCCCACCACCGATTTCAATTGGACGTTCACGGGCGGTACGCCTGCTACCTTCGGTGGCAACCCCGCCACCGTCGTTTGGAATTCAACGGGGCCATACGGCATCTCTGTGACACAAACTGCCACCACGGGCTTGGCCTGTACTTCGCCTCCGGCAACCTTTGCGGTCGGCCCCATCCCCGCTTTCAGCATCACGGGCGATGCGCAGGTGTGCCGGGAGCAGAGCGGGACCTATTCCGTGCCTTTTTATGAAAATATTGATTATCAATGGGTTATCAGCCCTACAACGGCGGGCACGGTCATCAACGGCCAAGGCACCGAGCAGGCCGAAATCCTGTGGCATACCGACGGCCCAACGAGTGTGGCAGTCACCATTTGCGGAGCAACTCAAACCTACAACGTGACCGTGCTGCCCCTGCCGGAGCCGTTCGTGCCCGACGTGGCGGCCTGCGCTGGCCAAACGACGAGCGTAAGCACTTCCACCGCCTACGCCTCCTATCTTTGGTTGGACAATGCTGGCGCAACGGTTTCCACCCTCGCCAACCCGACCCTCGGCCCCGGCAATTACGAAGTGGAAGTAACGGACGCCAACGGATGCGTGGGGGACTCGATTTTTGAGGTCATTGGCTTGGCCCTGCCGAATGTCCTGATTTCTACGCCATCCTACCTTGTCGTGTGTCCCGGTAGCCTGGGTGTCACGCTCCATGCCACAGAAAGTAGCCCTCCCCTTAGCTACCAATGGCAGTTCAACGGTACAAACGTTGGTGCGAACGCACCAACCTATTTGGGTACCCAAGCTGGTACTTATCAGGTAATTGTGACCGACGTTAATGGCTGTACGGCAATGTCAAACATCCTCATCCTGGAGGATTGCATCACCTTGGGTGGCACCTGTGTGGGTGGCGTTTGCACTGGCTTCGGAGGTGGCCCCCCTGCACCCGGCCCCGGCTGTACACCTGCTGGCAACGTTGATTTCAGCTTTGCAACTACCTCAGACTGCTACACACTTAGTTTCACAAACACCAGCACCAACTTCGTGCCCGGCAGCTTCACCTGGTACTTCGGCGATGGAACGACCAGTACCGCCGACAACCCGCCGCCACATGTTTATCCGGGAATGGGCTATTACACGGTACTACTGGTGGGCTTGGTGAACAGCAGCCCGCCCGGCTCGGCTTGCATTGACTGGATATATTATGACGTGCTCATCCCTGTGTCCGCCAACTTCGAGGTGGCCAATGCCTGCCCCGGTGCGCCCGCCCAGTTCAACGACCGCAGCCAGTTTATTTCCCCGGCCAGCATTACCAATTGGGCATGGGACTTCGGCGACCCCAGCAGTGGTGCGGCGAATACTTCCAGCCTTCAAAACCCGACGCATGTTTTTGCAAGCCCCGGCACGTACAATGTCAGTTTGATAATCACTGAGGCCAGTGGGTGCATCGTTTCCTATACGCAGGGCATCACGGTGCTCACACCGCCTGCCGTCAGTTTTTCGTTGCCTACGGCAACATGCGAGAACACCTCCCTGCCTTTCGATGCCATCGTCGGGGCGAATGTGGCCAGTGTTTACTGGAACTTCGGCGACCCATCGAGCGGCGATGGCAATACCTCCGAACTCGTCAACGCCTTCCATGAGTTCGATGCGCCGGGCAATTATGCGGTGCAATTGACGGCGCTGAGCATCGAAGGCTGCACCAATGTTTTCACCGATAATATGACCATCACGCCCAATACCCTTGCGGGCAATATCGGCGTCAGCCCGCCTTCGCCGCTTTGCGAAGGCGAAAGCACGACGCTGACTTCGCCACCCGGCGGCATCAGTTGGTCTTGGTCAACGAATGCGACGACGAACAGTATAACCAGTTCTGAATCAGGGGTTTACACTGTAACCCTCACCAGCTCGACGGGCTGCACCTACACGCCGCCACCTGCCACCGTAGAGGTCTTCGGCGAACCGAACGGCATCATCAAGGGCGTGGAGTACAACGAGTTTGGGCAGCCGGTGGCCTTTTTTGAAAACAGCCAGTCGGTTTGTGCGGGCGAGGCGGTGAACCTCGTGGTGCAAGGTAGTTTGAATTACAGCTACGTCTGGTCGGGCGGCGAAACGACCGATGCGCTGGAGTTCAGCGAGGACAAGGGCAACCTGCTCCCGGTCGGCACCCACGTTTTCAACGTGACTGTGACCGACGGCGCAACGGGCTGCACGGCAACGGAAGGGCCGTTCACCGTGACCGTGAACCCTTTGCCGACGGTGGCCATTACGAGCAGCCCTTCGGGTTTTATCTGTGAAAATACCAACGCCACCCTCACCGTGGCCAGCCCAGTCGGCACCAACACCTACCAATGGAACACGGGCGAGACCGGGACGAGCATCGGCGTTTTTGCCGGAGGCACTTATTTTGTGAACGCCATCAACCAGTTTGGCTGCAAAGCGCAGAGCAACGAAATCACCATCCAGAACGCCCCGGACGTGGACCTTGTGCCAGCAGGCTGCCATACCCGCTGCCAGCCCGACACGATGTGCCTGCCCAACGTGCCGAACATCGCCAGCTACCAATGGCTGTTCAACGGCAGCCCGATGGCCGCCCCGAACGGCACCTCCAGCGACCCGATTTTCTCGCAAAGCGGCGATTATTCGGTGGTAATGACTGATGTTTACGGCTGCACGAGCACCAGCGCCGTGCTTTCGCTCGACCTGCTGCCCGGCTTCGGAGACATCCTCGGTGATGTGTATTTCGATGTGAACCAAAACGGCGTGATTGATGGGCCGGACACGCTCGTGAGCGGTATCAACATCTTCCTGAACAACGGAACGGCCAATATTGACACCGTAACCAGCACAATTTCAACGGGTTATAATTTCGTGGACATCCTCTCCACCGATTACGACCTCTATTTGGATTCATTGAATTTGCCTGCTGGCTGGACGGCGGTTTGGTCAAGTTCGAGCATCACCCTCAGCGGCTGCGATGTGGAAGAGCAGTTCGATTGGCTACTGACCTCCAATTGCGCAGCAACGACGGGCAGCGAAACGCTGACGGCCTGCCCCGGCGAGTCGGCTATCTACGCCGGAACCCCAATTCTGGCGGGGACTTCCATGCCTATCACCCTTACCAATTTCAATGGTTGCGACAGCATCGTGACGGTGACGGTGCTTGAATTGGCGACCAGCACAGGCAGTGAAACGCTGACGGCCTGCCCCGGCACGAGCGCAGTTTACAACGGCACGCCAGTAATGGCGGGGACTTCCATGCCATTCACTTTGACGAATTGGCTCGGCTGCGATAGTATCGTGACGGTGACGGTAAATGAGCTGCCAGCTCCAAGTTCCTCATTGGCCCTCTCGGCGTGCCTCGGCGACTTCGCCGACTACAACGGTACGCCATTGCCGCCCGGCACCGATACGCTTTTCCTCTACCCCAGCGTGCAAGGTTGCGACTCGGTGGTGAACGTGACGGTGACGCCACTCATGGCCAGCACGAATACCGTGAACCTCAGTGCTTGCACGGGCGAGGCGGCCATGTACAACGGAACGCCGATTCTGGCAGGTGCTTCGCAACAGTTCACGTTCACCAACTGGCTCAATTGCGACTCGGTGGTGACGGTGGTGGTAGCGGAACTGACCGCCCGCACCGGGGCG
>JADLHE010000578.1 GCA_020848965.1 Saprospiraceae bacterium | reverse complement strand
TAGCTGCTAATAGGGTGGTGGTGACGGTGAAACGCTGGAACGCAACGAGCGACCAGCCCTTGGGCAAGGTGTAAGTAAATCGGAACATGGGATGTGTTGTTATCGGTTTTTGTAAAAAGACTAACTATGTTGTTTCAACACAGCGGCATGGAGGCTTAAAGCTTTGGAAACCAAATAATTAAGCACATCCTGTATCCAGTTTTCGTTTTGAATCAATTGGAAGCGTCGAATGCCAAAGTCTTTGGGCTACTCGATACTCAAAACTCAAAACTTCTAACTTTCAACCACTGTGTTGAAAAAGAACTCGAACTTGTTTTGATTTTTGTCCCTTACTGCTGTTCCCTCTGAGTGTGTGGTGGGTAATAGGTGCTGCGGTGCAATGGCCTTTGCCTAGGCTGCATGCACGAGCATGTCCGTGGGCGGATGGCCCTGTCGGTAAATTTTTCCCGCAAAATCTGCTTGGAAGATGACTGCCTTTCGGCAAACGGACGGATGGAAATAGGCGCTTGGCCTGTGTAAAAGTTTGTTCATGGAATCAGTTTTTGGAAAAAGGCACTTGGCCTTGAATTATCGGTTCACATGGCAAAGGTATAATATGTTTGATAGGGTGTATGAAGTGGGCACCGGATTTTTCACATTTTATTTTTCTGAAATTATGTTAGCGGCACTTCTAAAAGAAAAGTTTTGGGATGGCCGGGCGGAGGCAGGGTTGCTGAGCAGTTAAAACATCCGATTCCCCATCCATCGTCATAGGTTCCAAATATGCCAATGGAGGGGCCTCGGACTATGAGTTAAGCGGTCAAACCTGGAAAAAGTGATTATTAACAAACTCAAATCTCATGGGGCAAATCTTTTGACCCATCCCTTAAAAGGCGCTTAAACGGTGATTAAAAAAACATTAAAGCGCGCTAGGCTATGGTTGTCAGGTGGACGATGAAGAGGCTGCCATGCCCAATATTCGATTGCAGGCTGATGGAGCCGCTGTGCAATTGCACTATTTTCTGGCAGATGGAAAGGCCAATGCCGTGGCCATTGGCATAGCCGATGGCATTGCTGGCCCGATGGAATGGATTGAAAATGCTGGATTGTTCTTCTGCGGGGATGCCGATGCCGTTGTCTTTGAAGCCGATGCTCAATTGTCCGTTTTGATGCGCAACTGAAATATGGATGGTATGGTCGGGCGAGAATTTGCAGCCATTTTCCATCAGGTTCTGGAAGGCGGTGGACAACAAGGCTTCGCTGCCTAGTACGGTCAGTTCGGTTTCATCGTCTGACATGGCCTCGTCGAACTTTAAGTGGATGCGGAAACTGGGCCGGAGCCGGAGCAATTCTTCTTGGGCGGAGAACAATGCTTCGTCAATCCTGCAAGGCTGAAAAAGCTGGCGTTGCGTCTCCACGTCCGATTGTGCGAGTTGGAGCAGCCCCGTCGTTAGCCGAATGAATGCCTCCGTGTCTTCAAATAGCGATTGAAGCGTGCTGCGGTACTCTTCCGGGGTGCGGTCTTTGGAGAGTGTTACCTGCAATTGGCTCCTGATGGCGGCCAAGGGGGTGCGCAGTTCGTGGGAGGCGCTCGCCACAAAGTTTTTCTGCGTGTCGAAAGCAGCCTGCAACCGGATGAGCATTTGGTTGAACTGCATGGCCAATTGCTCAAACTCGTCGCTGCGTTTGCCTTCGTCCACCCGCAGGCTCAGGTTGCCGTCGTAGATTTCGGCAATCTGGTTCATGAGCTTGCGCAAAGGTTCCAAAGCTTGTTTGGCATAAATGAAGCCTAAAAACAAAATGAGTGCGACGCTTATTAAAAAACTGACTATCAGTGTATAGCGCAGGTTTTGCAATTTGCTGAACCCGAACTCGTCGTGCCCGGAGGCCAATATGACATAGGCTTGTTCGCCTATTTCATGGACGAAACCCACCATTTGTACCTCGCCAATGCTTTTTGCCAGTTTTTCCTGCAGCCTGATTTCATCGAGAAATGCGGCATTGTACGCCAAGGTCGGCTTCTCTACATTGCTGTAAATCAGTTTATCGTCTTTGTCAAAAACAAGGATTTGCTCGTCAACTAGCACGGAATTGAGCCGATGGCCTATTACGTCTTCTATGTCCTTGTTGACTTCATTTTGCAATAAGTTGAGCTTGAAGCTGAACCTGGCTCGTCGCTCAATCCGCTCATAGAATTCAATGGCACGATACCTTTCGGCAAAAAGATAGACCCCAATCGAGAACAGCATTAGAACGGAGGCGACGATGATGCCGAACCGCAGTGTCAAACGGGTTTGTACCTTCATAGCACTTTCATGTAATAACCCATGCCGGGCTTGGTATGGATGAGCTTAGGCTCAAAGTTCTTGTCTATCTTCTTGCGGAGGAAATTGATATAAACATCCACCACATTGGTGTTGGTCTCGAAGTGCAAGTCCCAAACGAACTCACTGATTTCATTGCGGCTCGCCACCCTGCCATTGCGGCGCATCAGGAACTCCAACAGGGCGAACTCTCTGGCAGTCAACGCAATGGGCATTCCTTGGCGGTGTATGGTCTTGGTGCCGAGGTTCATTTCGAGGTCGGCAATGCGGAGCAAGGTGTCCTCCGGCATTGGTACATTATAAACGGAGCGTCGCAAAAAGACCTTTACCCTTGCCAGCAGCTCCCGAAAGTCATAAGGCTTGACGATATAATCATCGGCACCAGCGTCGAAGCCTGCCATTTTCTTCTCAATGGATTGCATGGCCGTGAGCATGATGATGGGCACTTTCAGGTCTCGGGAGCGCACATTTCTGCACACATCATAGCCGCTCACATGGGGCAGGTTGGCGTCGAGCAGTATCAAATCGTATTTCTTGGTGGTGGCAAGAAAGTTCCCTACTGCCCCATCCGGGGCAATTTCAACCTCGAAGCCATTTTCTTGTAAGCCCTGCTGAATAGCGGCTGCAACTTTGGGCTCGTCTTCCACAAAGAGAATAGTAGGTAGGGTATGTATCATACAGGCAAATACAAAAGCAGCAAAGGCAATTCAGCTTTGGAACCTGAAGATTTGAAATGCCGATGACCGACAAAGCAAGCATGGATAAAAATGCTACGCCAAAACAGGTGGTCAAAATGTCGGCATGGTTGCACAACCAACCGAACAATGAAAAAAGCGAATAAAGATACACCCTGCTCAAAAGATTTGTTCTTGCAGCAAATACACCGCCACCCCGGCAAAATAGCCCAGCAGCGCCAACAGGCTTATTCTTTTGAAATACCAGAAAAAATCAATCTTTTCCATGCCCATGGCGGCCACGCCCGCAGCGGAGCCAATGATGAGGCAACTGCCGCCCGTGCCCGCACAATAGGCAAGCATGAGCCAGAAGCTATGGTCGGTGGGGAACTGTTCCAGTGGGTACATGCCCATTGCGGCAGCAACCAAAGGCACGTTGTCAATGATGGCAGAAAGCAAACCAATGGTCACAACGATGGTGTCTTGGTCGCCAATGGTCTTCGATAGCCATTCGGCAAGGTGGGTGAGCAGGCCCGCCGATTGCAGGGCTGAAATAGCAACCAGAATACCGAGGAAGAACAGCACGCTGGCGGCATCCACCCGTTGCAGGGCACGCACCACCGTAAAGCGGCCCTTATCTTCGTCGTTTTTTTTGTGGTGGATAAACTCCGTGACCGTCCAAAGCACGCCCAAAACCAAGAGGATGCCCATATAGGGGGGCAGGTGCGTCAGGGTCTTGAAAATGGGCACAAACAGCAGGCCGCCCACCCCAAGCATGAACACAGTGTTGCGCTCAGAGGCGGTGGTGTTATTGGGCTTTTCTTCGTGTGCAGGGTGGAGGTTGAGGGGCTGGATTTTGATGCGCCAACTGAGGTATAGCAGTGGCACCAACAGACAGGCGAGGCTTGGGAGGAAAACGTGCTTAATGATTCCGCCCGTGGTGATTTGGTTGCCAATCCAAAGCATGGTGGTGGTCACGTCGCCGATGGGCGTCCAGGCACCGCCAGCGTTGGCCGCAATGACGATTATGCCCGCAAAGAGCAGCCTGTCCTCGTGGTTGTGTACGATTTTGCGCAGCAGCGAAATCATCACGATGGTGGTGGTCAGGTTGTCCAGCGCCGAAGAAAGGAAGAACGTGATGAACCCGACCAGCCAGAGCAGCTTGCGGGGGCTGGTGGTCTTGATGCGGTTGGTGATGAGTTGGAAGCCATTGTGGGCGTCCACCAGCTCCACGATGACCATTGCGCTCAGCAAAAAGAAGAGGATGCCGGATAGGTCGCCGAAATGCTCCAGCAACTGTGCATTCACCTCGTCGGGGCTGGCGCTGCTGAGCATATAAACCGTCCAGCAAAGTACCCCGGTGAGGAGTGCTATGGCTGCTTTGTTCACATTGGTGGAATGCTCGAAGGCGATGGCGGCGTAGCCAAGGACGAAGACGGTGGTAAGCAGAATTTCCATTTTTCGACTTTTGCTTGGTGCGCACTGGCACCATATAGGTAAACAGCCGATGGAGGTCGGATTTCATTCCGCTTGACTTGCGCTCGTGCGGCGGAATGCGTTCCGCCCTTCACGTGAGGGTTGCTTTTCCGAAAGGAAAGCGAGGCAAAGCAAGTCAACTATCTTGGTAAATTCCGCTTTTCGGGGGTATTTTATTCAGGTGCTACAAAAGTCATCTTGAACCCATTCAGGCAATGAACTTCCGCTCTTTGGCGTGCTGCACGATTTCGTGGCTTTCTTTTATCAAAACGGCCTCAATATGCGAGCTTTGTTCTATCAGCTTCGCAATGCGGCGGGCGTTCTCCGTGTCCCTCGTTTGCCGGATGTAAATGGCCAGCACCCTGCCATCGAACTCCTCCGCCATTTTCAGGTAATAATCGGCGTCCTTGCTGGCCGTGTCGCCGAGCATGACGAAGGGCAGCTCAGGGTACATGCCCATGATTTGCCGGAAGGCCACCAGTTTGTGGATGTCTTTTTCTTCTTTTTTGCTCCGCAACAGGTGCAGCCCATAGTCACGCAGCAGGATAGGCCCTTTCGGCAGTTCGTTCAGGTACAGGAACTCCGCCAACAGGTCGTAAATGTTCCAAGGCGAATCGGAGACGTAGAACACGGGGTTTTGCCGAAGGCCATCGCCTCCTTTTTCGAGCGCCCGCAGCAGGTCGGGAATGCCCTCCATCGGAAGGCGCTGGTGGCTGTCCTTGAAGAAGGTGTCGTAGGCCATTTTCAGCTTCAGGCGGGAGGTGACGTGCGTTTGCAGCACCGTGTCGTCTATGTCGGTGATGATGCCGAAATGCGCCTCCTTAGAAGGGTAGAGCAGCTCGGTCTCGATGGGTTTCTCTGGCAGCGCATACCCCGCCGGGCTTCCTGTGAACTGAATGCTTGCCGGGAGCCATGCGTCCTGCATAGGCCCCATTGGCGCTGGCCAAGTGCCTTCCAAGGTGAAATACCCCTCGTCGTCGGATTCAACGGGGTGCGAATGCCCCAGCAGGCTCACCGACAATTTGGCACCCGCCACTTCATCGCTCTCGAAGCGCTTGAGCATATCCTTCAGGTTGCGGAGCTTGCTTTCGCTTTTGCCATCGAACAGCCCCTCATTTTCGAGTACCCGCCCTTTGAGGAAGAATCGCTCGGCATTGGCGAAGCCACGAAAGGGGACGGCCACGAGCGGGTCGTTGGAGTCGAAGAGGTTGGTGATTCGGCGGAGTAGATTTTCCATTCGGCTTGGCTTTAGTTTGATGCTGTGGTTGAGATTTTATGCAGTTTGATAAGCCCATCCGATTTCACGTAGCTGACCAAAAGGGCTTCCTGTGGGTTGGGGAGTTTCAGGATTTGGTATTCCGGCTCCACGGCGAAGAGGCCGCCTGATTTGTTCGTGATTCGCCTTTTCACAAAATCCCTGACTTTGAAGCTGAGGAAAGTTTGCTCCAAGGCAAGGCCCTCCGTATGCTTGAAGGTGCTGGGTTCCATCAAGGCGTAAAAATACTTTGAGCGGCTGAAACTGTTGCCATACGACCGGAAAGTGCCGGGTGTGCCGGGCGAGCGAATGGTTCCGTAAGGCGTTGAAATCGTGGAGCCGGGCATGCCTCCCGTCATTATCATGCCTCCTCCGTTGGCTTCTGTCACATTGCCGATGGTGAAAATCGTCTGGCCGCTGTTCGTTGGCTCAAAATATAGGAAGGGCGTTCCCCGGCTCAGTTGCGCCATTACTTTTTGCGGACGGTCTTTGGTTAAAACCTTATAGTCGTTGCTCACGGTTTCGCCGTCCACTTCCGAGTACAATTGGCTGCTCATGATATTGATGGGCGTATTGCCGATATACTTGTATTCCTGCACTTTTTTGAGGGTTTCGAGGTCAATTATTTCAAGATTGAATACGCCGACTTCGCTCTTCATCAGGGCTATTTTCCCGTCGTGGATATAGGAATTGCTGACAAAGGCGATAGACCCCGGCGTGGACGCCCCCAAGCTAAAGATGCCAATATTGCCTGATTCGCAATCGAAAAGGACCAGTTCGGTCTGGCATTTTTCGTAGTTATTGCCCTCCACGGTCAAGGCAATTTGGTTTTCGGAGCGGCGGTATATTTTGTACTTGCTTGCCGCAAGGCCCGGCTCTGGAATCGTTGCGTCAGAAATGGGGGCAATCTCCGCTTTGGATAAGGTTTTGGCTAGGTCATCGCTAAAGCCTTTTTCTTTCATATTGAATTGTCCGGTGGTTTTATCATACCTTCCGAACCTTAGTTGATGCGCTTTTTTATTCCAGGCAAGGGTGTAAAAATCGTTGTCGGAGATTAAACTGGTCAGGTATTTATCCTTATCGTTAAATGGGTTTAAATCTGTGAGCGCCACTTTTGTGCTGTCCGTTTTATGGGCATTTACGATGGTAAATTTATAATAATCTTCATTGTAATAAATGAATTGGAAGGCATCACCCAGGTCCAATGTCCCGACGGGCGTCAATACACCGCCTTCGTCCTTTCCTTCTTTTTGGTACACCAATTTTCCCTCCGTGTCCATAATCCTGACCACCAAGTTTTGTTCGGTAGAATAGCAAAGGCCGGTATTGCCTTTCTCGGTATAGGCCATTAGCAAGTCCGAAATCTTGGCTTTGCGGTAATTGGTAGGGAATTCTGCAATCAGTGTTTGCGAGTGGGCGCTAAGGCAACTGCCAAGCAGGAAAGCGATGAGAAATGAGCGGATAAGCATGTTGATGGATTTAGTTAAAGGATTTGAGCGGTCAAATATAGGGAAGCCAAGGCTATGATGCCCGTTCGGCTGTAAATGTTCTTCAGGAACGCTAAAAGCGCTTTGTCTTTGGTTGTTTTGGATGGCTGGTAAGCCGCTGCAAAGGCTAGGATATTGCCAATGCAAGCCACCAAAAGAAGGTCTTGTCCTATCGGCCAGCTTTCCATTAAGAATAATAAACTTGATAAGAATAAAGCGATTAATACGCCACATATAAAACCTATTAAATGCTGTTTCAAGTTTTGGCTTCTGAATATCAATACCCCAAAGCATAAATAGAATAAGATGAGGGCAGCATACAGTGCAATGGGTGCTTGAGGCATAGCGAACATGTTCCCAATATTTGAGAAGGCGTTATCGCCATAGCTGCCAATCTGAATGAAAAAGCTGGCGATAAAAACCAGCCACAATCCAAATTCTATGGCACCAACTATTTTTTGAGGCAGGGTGGCTGGCTTTTTATCATTGCCTTCTGTTGTTGGGCCGTCTAATAAGTTGATTTCATTCATTGTATAAAATTTAAAGGCAGATGCCAGCCCAAAACGACCAGCATCTGCCATCAAGTATCTAGCATCAAGTATCTAGCATCCAGTATCTAATCCATCTCCAAATCCACATTCACCTGCTCTTCCCAAGGCAAACCGTATTCGCCGAGCTTCGCAAGGAATGGGTCGGGGTTGAACTGCTCCACGTTGAACACGCCTTGGCCCGTCCACTCGCCCGTGAGCATCATCATGGCGCCGAGCATGGCGGGCACGCCCGTGGTGTAGCTTACGCCTTGGGTGCCGGTCTCTTCGTAGGCGGCCTTGTGGCTGCAGTTGTTCCAGATATAGTAGGTCTTCGGTTGGCCATCCTTGATGCCGCTGATGCGGCAGCCGATGCTCGTCCAGCCTGTGTAGTTGGTGCCGAGGTCGCCGGGGTTGGGCAGCACGGCCTTCAGGAACTCCAGCGGCACGATGTCCATGCCTTGGAACTTGATAGGCTCGATGCCCGCCATGCCGATGTTCTGAATCACCCGCAGGTGCGTCAGGTACTCCTCGCCGAAAGTCATCCAGAAGCGGGCCTGCTTGAGCGTTGGGAAATGCTTCACCAAGCTCTCCAATTCCTCGTGGAAGAGCAGGTACGACTGCCGTGGGCCGATGTTCGGGTAGTTGATGGCCTTGCCGATTTCGAACGGCTCGGTCTCTACCCACTGGCCGTCCTTCCAGTATTTGCCCCGCTGCGTGATTTCACGGATATTGATTTCAGGGTTGAAATTGGTGGCGAAAGCCTTGCCGTGCGAGCCAGCGTTGGCATCCACGATGTCGAGCGTGTGCATTTCATCGAAATGGTGCTTGGCGGCACGGGCGGTGAAGATATTCGTCACGCCGGGGTCGAAGCCGCAGCCGAGCACGGCGAGCAGGCCAGCTTCCTTGAAGCGGTCGTGGAGCTTCCACTGCCAGGAGTATTCGAATTTAGCTTCTTCTTTTGGCTCGTAGTTGGCGGTGTCGAGGTAATGCACGCCCGTTTGCAAGCAAGCCTCCATGATAGTCAGGTCTTGGTAGGGCAGTGCCACGTTGATGACCATCGCTGGCTGGAACTGGCGAATGAGGTCGGCAAGGGCTGGCACGTCCTCCGCATCAATGGCGGCGGTAGTGATGTGCTGGTGGCCAGTGGCCTCCATTGCGGCAGCGGCTATCACGTCGCACTTGGATTTTGTGCGGCTGGCCAACAGGATTTCACCAAAAACTTCGGGGTGCTGTGCGCATTTGTAAACGACCACACGGCCCACGCCGCCTGCACCAATGATTAGGACTTTTTTAGACATGTATTCAGTTGTGAGTTATGAGTTTTGAGTTTCGAGTTGGAGGCTGTGGTAACTCAAAACTCACAACCCAAAACTCGAAACTTTCAAGCCCGGCAAAAGTATCCATTTAGATAGAAAAGTACGGGTGGGGTCATTTAGGAAATGTTAAAATTAAGGAAACTGGGAAAGTCCTTAAAAGCAAAAGGCTCAAATACCGTTTCCGATATTTGAGCCTTGCTTTTTTTGAATGAGACCTACTGATTTAACACTATGTGATGTTGAGACCCGCTAATTTTAAAATGAGACCAAAAAATTTCGTGATGTAGAGACCCTTTTTGTGTTTATCTAGCTGAGTTATTTACGTGATGTTGAGACCTTTAATTTTTAAATGAGACCAGTGAATTTCGTGATGTTGAGACCTTTATTTTTAAATGAAAACTTTCTTCTTTCTTCGCTTCTTCTTTCCTGATTACTTCGCTGCCAAAGTTGACATATTGCGTACTTGCTCAGCTTCTGTGCTGTAGTTGCGAGCGTAAGCGTAGTAAGCCATGCCGCCTTTAGCACCCATGTCAACCACACCGAGGTCGTTGCCTGGGTTGCTGCCGTAGGAATTAGGTGTTACGAATGGGTCATCCACGTTGTCGAACAATTCAACTTGACCAGCGAAAGCTGCATCGGCAGTGAAAGTAAAGAGCAGTGTCTCCTCGTTTGGGAACAACTGGATACGTGGGTTGTCAACCACAAAACCGAAAGAAACATAAGACTTGTCGGCAGCTTCTGCAGGTGCATCAACACGGGCGTTTTCTACCCAAGTGCCAGCGATGTTCTTTAGGTTGGCGTATTCGAAATTGGTTGGAACTACGATAGTTACCTGGCCAGAACCTGTCTGCGTCTTGCTGCTAGGAGCAATCGTGAAATCAGGTTTTACGAACACACCGTAGGTAGCGTTGTCAAGGAGTTGGATTTTGAATTCAAGACCATTCTGAGCATCTTGAGCAGAAACGAATGTAGTTGCGAAGAAAGAGAAGATGATGATGGCGAAGTTGCAGAAAGTTTTCATAATCAATTCGTTTTTTGTCTTTTGAACTATTTTGTTCGTTTGTTGAGACAAATATGGCCGCAACGGGAGGGCGTTTTTCGGGCGATTTTTTAGAAACTGTGACGCCTAAAAATGGGGAAATAAAGTTTTATGTCAGTAAATAAAGGGCTTTTAGTTCGTTTTTCTGTGACAATTTTTTGAAGAAATTTTTCAAAAAAAACTTGATTTTTTTTGTGGATTGGGGTGCTGAACTTGGTTTTCGATGAAAAATAGGCTGCTCAGCTCGGGTTATTGCCGAGAAAACGGTTGGAATTTTGGGCAAATCGAACCTCGAAATCAATTCACCAAGAACAAGGCATTGCTGAACAGCAATTTCCCTTCCTCCCAAAACGACCGAAACAGCGGGTTGTCAATCAGATAGACCACCTGCCCACGGCCTTTGTCCTGCACGGCGAACACGGCAGAGTTGCGCAGCAACTTCTTCACATTTGCCCCGATGAAGCCGTGCGATTTGTAATTGTCCTCCAAATAGCCCACGTTCCAGGCTTCCTTCAGTAAATCATAGCGCAGCCCGCTCGTTTTTAAGGAAAAATAATAAGGCTTGAGGCCGAAAGCCAAGGGGTGCGTAATGTCCATTTTTGCCCGCACCACGGCACCGGGGTTGAAATCGGAAAGCGAGCTGCGGCTCCTGTCCTTATATAGGGCGGTGCGGTGGTCGAGGGCGTGGCGGTCGTCCTCGCTGAGTGTCACATCCTTGTCGCCCGACTTTGCAAACTTTGCCAAGGAAAAGCCTTTCTTATCTGCCAGTGCCGTATTGGCCTCGCCAATGGCAATCAATTTGCCGCCCTCATTTACCCAGCTTCCAAGTTTTTCAAGGCTTGCCTCATTGAAATCATAGTTGCCTTCCGGCAAAACGATGACGTTGTAATCCTTCAACTCTAGCCTGCCCAAGCGCTCGGCATCCACGTAGGTGGCCGGGTATTCGATGTCTTTGTCGAAATAAAACCAGACCTGCCCGTACTCGTTGTTCCAGGTTTTTTCGCCCGAAAGCACCAGCACCTTCGGCGTTTTTATGAGTTTAACGGCATCTGAGCCGAAGTCGTGGCCTGCATCCACGAAGCCTGTTTGCGCAGCCACCAAAGGCAAGCCGAGGCGGTTGGCGGCTGCTTGCGCCACCGCATCAAAGTTTTTCAACTTCCGGTTGTCGGCACGGGTAGCAATGAGGGTGCCAGCGGGCCAGTCTTTGCCATCCAAACGGAAGGCGGCTTCTGCGTATCGGCAAACAATATCGTGCTTTGCCCAATCGGCCAGCAGGCGGGCAGCGTCCATCGAGTTCCAAGCGGCGAGGTAGGCGTAGGTATTGGCGGGTTGGCTATTTGTTTGCTTCGCAAAATCGTAACCCAACGAGGCCGGGTCAATGCGCAGCTTGCAGGCAAAAGCCTCCAACCCGTGCGCATGAAGTAGGCTCCAAGCCGTGATGTCGTAGGTGTTGGAGTCCACGATGGCATGTTCTGGCTCCAGCAAAATCTGCGCAAAAAGCCCTTTTGGCTGGTAGGCGCTCACCACTAGGTCGTTTTCGCCTACGGCAAATTTGGCCTCCTGTCCCGTGGTGTAGTCATAACCACTGACGCCTGTCGGTACCTTGCCCACCTTTCCGTATTGGATGCCGAGGCGGTCTAGCTGCTTCGCAAAAGCTTTGATTTTGCTGGGCGGATTGGTGCTTTTGATGATAAACGACTTGTACTCGCCGGGCGGGCTGTTCAGCGAATTTTGGTAAAAATCGGCGAAGTTCTGCACCAGTCGGGCCGCATTTTTGGAAGCTATTTCCACCGTGGAAAGTGCTGTGGACGTATGGTGCGCCACCCGGTCGGCGAGGGTGAGCGTATCGCCATTGTGCAGGTTCACCGCTCGGCCCGCACCAATGCCACCTTGCTCGTAGGTCATGCCGATTGCTCCATTGTAACAAGGATATGTGTCGCCATAGCTGGGGTAAAACAGGTCGAAAACCTCTTTCGTGAAATAGAGCCAGCCGTTGCGGTCAAAATATTTCGCATGGTTCCTGCCGATTTCAACCTGAAAATCGGTTTGCCATTTTGTGAGGTATTTATGGTAGGGTTGCGCTGCTGGCGCAAAATAGTAGGGGTCGTTGTAGCCCTGTTCGTGTAGGTCGGCGACGACGTGGGGCAGCCAGTCATTGTAAACCTTCAAGCGGTTTTGGGTCTCGATTTGCGTAGCCCAAGCCCAGTCACGGTTCAGGTCAAACTTGTAGTGGTTCACCCGGCCCCGTGGCCAAGGCTCGTCGTGTTCTCGTGCTGCGGTGGCAGGGTCGGGTAGGGCAGAGCTGGCCTGTCGGTACCAATCGGTGTAGCGGCTGTAGCCATCGGGGTTCACGCTCGGTTCAATGAGCACGACCGTGTTTTTGAGCCATTCGTTGATTTCGGGGTTGCCGCCCATCGCCAATTGGTAGAGCACTGGCATGCTGGCCTCGCTTCCCGCCGCTTCGTTGCCATGCACGCTGAAGCCCAGCCAAACGATGGTGATTGGGTTGCTTTGGGTGCTCGTACCCGGCAACACGCCCGCCGAGCGGAGGTTGTTCAACCGTATTTCCTCGATTCGCTGTAGGTTCTCCGGCGAGCTGACGATGGCGAGGATTTGGGGCCGTTGTTGCCACGTCCGTCCGAATTCTATGACCTTCACCCGGTCGCTGTTATTGTCCACATGGCGGTAATAATCTACCAAGGAAGCATGGTCGGTGAACTGGGTGCCGATTTTGTGTGGGAGGAATTGGTCGGGCGGGAGGACGGCAAATTGGGCATGGATGGTCATTGCCACTACCAACTGAAAGGCAATGAAAGTCAGTTTTTTCAACATGAAATTGGTCTTGTTCAATGTTTGATTTGAAATAGTCGTCTTATGCGCCAACCAAAGGTTGCTGACCAGCTTTCATCCAATATTTGATTAGGAAATTGGTAAGCGGCTGTAATTGGCTAGCAGGGAAACTTGAAGGTAGGTCTTTCAGAATCAGAGAAAGTGCATCCTTTAGCAATAAGTCTGGGTGTTGTTCGGCCAATTTTTTCATTTTGGCTTGGCAAAGCCGTTTCTGCTCTGCTAGGTCTTTGGTAGGGAAGAGGTTTTCGCCTTTTTTCTCCAACAAAAATTCAATTAACTGCCGCTCATTTTGATAAGCAGGGTTATTGAGGGCCGCTTCGAGTTTGTTTGGCTCTTTGCTGGCTATGATATTTGCAGAAGTTTGCTTCATCAGATAAGTTTGAAGTCAAAATTAGGAGTTTTTGGGAGCAATTTCAAAAGCATCGTAGATTTTACCTTGGATATACGGCGCTTTTCTATCGGCTATCCATCCGTACACATCAAATACAGGCATTATTTCATCCCAACGTTTTTTAAAAATCAGGTTGTAAAGTGTTTTCCTTCTGTTGTCAATAGGTTGTATGTAAATTGTTTGGTTGGGATGTGTTTTGAAAAACTGGTAAACTGCACTTGCGATGGTTGACATTACCTTGCGCAAATCGTTGTTGTTGGAAATGATGCTGTCATTGATGCTTCCCTCAGCAAAATCGCCGAACCCAAGATTCCAAACATTTTCT
>JADLHE010000577.1 GCA_020848965.1 Saprospiraceae bacterium | reverse complement strand
TCAAAAATATATTAACTAAATATGATGTAAAACCCATACAAACGGCTATTTCGACACCGCATAGCCTTTTTTCCATGAATACCTTCAATGCCTACGTTCACAATCCCAATATGACACCCAAAAAAGTAGACATGATTCATACATGGAACGATTTTGGCGTATTTTTACATAAACTATGGGAAAACGTTTAATATGAAATACTACTCGCCACTAAGATACCCAGGAGGTAAGGGAAAAATTGCTTCTTTCATCAAGGAGATTATTGAAGTCAATAATTTGCTTGATTGTTATTACGTTGAGCCTTACGCAGGCGGAGCATCGGTTGCGCTCTCACTTATAATTGAAGAGTATGCGAAAAAAGTTGTAATAAATGATATTGACAGGTCTGTTTATGCTTTTTGGCACTCAGTATTGAACGAAACAGAGGAACTATGTAGAAGAATCACAGATTGCAATATTAACGTAGAAGGGTGGGAAATAAATAGACTTATCCAAAAGCAAAAAAATAAAAATTCTCTTATCGACCTTGGTTTTTCGACTTTTTATCTAAACAGGATAAATCGTTCAGGGATTATTATGGCTGGTATCATTGGCGGAAAAAATCAAGAAGGCAAATGGAAAATTGATGCCAGATTCAATAAAAAAGACCTTATTAAAAGAATACAGACCATTGCAAACTACAAGGATAGAATTATTCTAAGCAATATTGATGCTATTGACTTAATTAATCGGCATAAGCACCAGAAAAACACATTTATTTATCTTGACCCTCCATATTATCTCAAAGGCCAAGACCTATATATAAATTTCTATAAACACGAAGACCATTTGAACATTGCGCTAACGATAAAAAATTTAGAAAGCAATTGGCTTATTTCATATGACCTGCATCCAGCAATTGAACAACTATACAAAGATTATAGGCAGTTTGATTACTCTATGTTTTATAGTGCTGCAAAATCAGTAAAAGGCAACGAGCTGATAATAGCCTCAGAATCTTTAACTATACCAAGTCAAATAGAAATAAATAATAATGCGCTGAACTATCGCTTCCCTGCTCAAGCCTCTTAAACATGAGCACAGTCAGGGAAGCAAACGTTCAACCCAACAAACACCCCCAACAAGTTTACCAAACCGAACCTCACAAAATCCCACCACATCCATCAAATCACCTACTCCAACCAAGTTCCGAACGTTCCAACCCCCATTCCAAGCCTTGCAAAGACAATTCCGCCCATTCCAACCGCTATTTTAACCGCTCGCAAAGGCAATCGGAACGTTCCGATTACCATTCTGAACGCTTAGAATGGCAATCGGAACGTTCCGATTCCTATGCTGAACGCTTGAAATAGCAGTTTTCAGTTTCCGATTACTGCTGAAGGGGTAAAAACAGGTGTATTCAGTTTCGTGCAGCGTCGTTGGCTGCTCGGCGCAATATTGAAGGGTGAAGTAGGGGATGCGTGACTTTCTTACGAAGTCAAATGTTAAAATTCAAAAATATTTCTGTGAAATGCGTAACCACGACGGAACGGCTTCGTCTAACAGGGCATCATTTGGCAATTCCGCCAATGTGTGGAAAAGTGGCTCATCTAAATCCGTATTCACCCTGAATCACTTGACCGCTTTACTAATTAATAAATAACCCAACCATGGTAAGGAAAAAAAAATGGGCACAACTGTACAATCAGTTTGACAACGCTACAAAAAGCTCCAAGAAAAAAATGCGCCTCATCATCAACGACCACTGCCGCAGGCTTGAATCCAATAAAACGGGCGACCCGGAATTGGAAGCCATGTACGACCTTACAAACCCCAAAAGGACGGCTTATGACCTAAAAATGAAGCAGTGGGATAGCAGCAAAGGTATCGGTAAGGGCATGACCAAGGATTGGACGAATCTCTTGGACGAAATCAATGATACCGTGTTGGATGTTTGGGAAGGTCAGGTCACGTACTTTTTCCCGATGCGCACGCCTACCTATATCGCCATCTTCCCCGGTGGCAGGATGGCCATTACCAGCGGCCCCTACGAAGACCGCTTGGCGGCCTTGGATGCGCTCAGTGAGACGCTGGACAATTACAAGGATTTGGAAAATTTGAAAACAACGGTGGATGCTAAATTGGTCCAAGTTCATCAAGCCCGCAATTCGCAGCGGTCGCAGTATGATAAAGTGGGCACAACGAGTACGGAATTGGAAGAAATGCGGGTCGAACTGGCTAACCTGCTGGACGATAACCTTTGCAAACTGAAAGTCAAGTACCGCCAGACCCTGGCGATGGTAGAAAATTTCTATGACCTCAGCCTGCTGCGCAAAAACGTGAGCGACGATGATTTCATGTTCCAATCGGAGGGTACGGTGGAGGCAGGTGCCAGTTTCTTGATTACATTGCCCAAGAAACTGCTTATCAGCACGAACGCCACCTGCAATTTCATCAATCTATCGGGGCTGGTGGACCTTCAGTTTTTCTTCGTGGCCAATGGCACCAACCTCGACAATCTGGTGAAAATCTCCGTGCAGCCTAGTGAAACCATCGAAACCACTGCCGCTGAGGCGGGCTGGGCACCGGGCATGGGTTTCTTGGTGGTAAAAAACATGGGCACCATGTCGGCAGAATTCGACCTATCCATCATGGCAGCGACGGTGCCGGAAGGAGAGGGGGGATAGGCGGTTAAGTTATTGGTTATTGCGTTATTAAGATATTAAGGAGCGGCTGCGGCTTTTAGGGTCGTGGCCGTTTTTGTTTTAAAAGCACTTGTATAGCATCAATTGACTATTGTTGCTTAGCCTTCTAGCCCCCCACCCCTAAAGGAGAGCATCCCGTCGGAAACCGACAACTTGGAATATATAGCTCAAAATGCTCCCCTTTAGGGGTGGGGGGGCTAGACGAAAAGGCGAGGGCTTCAACATTATTCAGCTCCTAAGATGAAGACATTGGACTTCAATTTATCGCCTGACTTTGGATGCAAAAAAAAATCCCTTTCCAGACGGAAAGAGATTTTTTTTGCGGAGCGATTTTTTCTCGCTGTCCTGCTTTTTGGTTGCCAAGCGTTTTTCTCGGTCGGCGGTCAGTGGCTTTACTTTTTTCCGTTTTTTCGGCGGTGTGGTGGCCTGTACCATTAACTTCTCGAAATCGGAAATGGCCGCCTCCTTGTTGTCCAACTGCGAGCGGGTCGTTTGATTGGTGATGAGCAAGACGCCCTCGTCGTTGATGCGGTTGGCGAGGTTTGTCATCACCATTTGCTTTTCCGCTTCGCTGAGGCCACGGGAGTTCTGCACATCGAAACGCAGTTCGACCTTCGTCTCCACCTTGTTCACGTTTTGGCCGCCGGGGCCTGAGCTGCGGGCGGTTTTGAACGTGAGTTCCTGTTTTAATAACTCCAAATTCATGGTTTGGTGATTTTGATTTGCCAGCTAACAAGGGGAATTTGAAATTAGTTCATGGTACTTGGCGCATGCCTTCAAAACGTGGACGGTTCCCTACGGGATGACAAGGGGAAGTGCTGTTCTACGATGCAATTGACTAGGTTCGGGACATGATAGCGTTGAGTAACTCGCTAAAACAGTCCCGAACCTCAAAAAGAATGGCGTTGTATGGCACCTCCCCTTGTCATCCCGTAGGGAACCGTCCACGC
>JADLHE010000576.1 GCA_020848965.1 Saprospiraceae bacterium | reverse complement strand
GGCTTGTTCTGCCCCAGCGAGAAAAGCGGGGCAGCATCCACGGGCATTTGTGGTGCCTCGTGGATGCGCCAGCGAACGTTCAAGGGAATACCGCCATTCTTGTACGCAATGGCCGGCGTAATAATGGAATTCATTGCTAATATCTCTTCTACGGTGGCATCTTGATGCACCATGAATTGTAGGTAGAACAGGGTGGTGCCCGCCTCCAGCAGTTGCCCGGCGGCATCGTGCCAGCCGAGGGTGAGCAGGCCGTTGCGTGGCTCGCCGAAGCTCTCGGCACCGAGGTCTTCCAGCCCATCGGCCAGCACACCGACGAAGGTGGCCTTGGCGGCATCGAAATCGAAAGTGCCTTGCAGGGCAGCCAAATCAATATCTTCGCCGCAGGCAATGGGGATGCGTACCTCACGGCCCGCCTTCAGTTGCCAGTTGGGCACGGCCAGGGTGAGTTCGCCGTCTTGGTTGCGCTCTTCCACCTCGCCCTCGAAGGGGTTCAGCACAACGCTACCGTTCAGGTCGCCGATTTTCACCGCCACAAAATTCTGGGCGGGCATGTCGTGCGCCGTGTCATCGAGCTGGTTGCTTTCCGGTAATTGCTCCGCAAACGGGTTATTCGGGTTCGGGAACTCGTAATCCGCCCGGATGAAGCGCCAAGACGTGTTGTTTGGGAACGAATCGGTCATGTGCAGGATAGCCTTGCGCAGCGCCACGATGTCGAAAGTGGAGATGCTGCCTGAATGGTTCACGTCTGCCGCTATGAGTTTATAGGGCGAATCGAGCGGCTGCGTGCCGAGGATATGGTTGCTGAGCAAAACCATGTCGTAGGTGGTGACGCCGTTCAGCAGGCCCGTGTTCTTTACGGGCCGCAGCTCGCAACTCATGCCAGCGGGCACGTTTTGGAAACTGAACAAGCCGAGGTTGGCTGAGTAGGCATAGCTCATATTGTTGCTGTCAAAAAGCTGCACTTCTACGCCCAAGAGCGGCTGTCGGTATTCGTTGAAAATCCGGCCACTTACCACGAGCGTATCGTCGCTGGCGCCGCAGGCATCGAAGGGGTCGGCCAAAACGATGGCGTTCGTGCAGGAGGAAGAATTGCCGAACTCGTCGGTGACGGTGAGCGTGTAGGGCAGCACCGTTGGGTCAACCACCACGACCACACCGCCGGGCAGGGTGTCCAAGCCCATGTTGGCACAAGTGAGCGTGTCAGGTTCGAGTTGATAGGTGACGGTCGTGCAAAGGTCTTCGCCGCCAATGATGCTGTCCAGCAAAAGGGTTTGAAGGTCAATGGTCGCAAAGCCCACCGAGTCGAGCGCCACATCAAAAGGTGTGCAGAAATTGGAGGGCGGAATGGATTCCGTTACGATGACCACCGTCTGGTGCTGAACGGAATTGCCGCAGCCATCCGTAAAAGTGAAGGTCACGATGGTTTCGCCCACCGGGTAGAACCCGCTCGCATTGGCGCCATTGGCATTAAAACTATTGGTGATGACAACGGGATTGCCGGGGCAGTTGTCCGTTGCCGTTGCGACAACCTGCACGAATTTTTCGCAGGAAATGCCCACTATGGCCGTCTCAATCGTGTCTGTCCAAACAGCGTTCGGTGGCACATTGTCATTGATATTGAACAATTGAATCAGCTTTGAGGAATTGCCGCAGACATCCGTCAAAGTATAAGTGCGGGTAACGGTTCCCGTGCAGCCGGGGCTGCCAGCGTCGTTCACAAAAGCGACCGTTACAGGGCCACCGCAGTTGTCCGCCTCGCCGATAACCACGTTCACATCCGGCGGCGGTATAAGATTGGCACATGGCAGCGACACGGGCGGTAGCGGGTTCGCCGTAGGCGGCACATTGTCCTTGATATTTATCTGCTGCGCAATGGTCGAGCTATTGCCGCAGCCATCCTGCAAGCGGTAAGTACGCATAACCACGCCAGAACAGCCGGGGTTCGGCCCATCGGACAACCAAGTGACGGTCACCGGCCCAATGCAGTTGTCGGATTCGCCCAAAACATCGTTCACGTTGGGGGCAGGAATATCGGCATAGCAAGCAAACGGCCCAATACTCGGCATCGGCAGGGCAGACGGCGCTATGGTGTCATTCACGACAATGGTTTGTTTATAGGGCACGGACACATTGCCGCAGGTATCCACTGCCTCGTAGGTAAGCACCCTTGTGAAGCGGTTGGGGCAGCCGCCCGGTGTGAAAACATCTGAAATGACGTAGGTAGAGTCGGTGCTGCAATAATCAATGGCCATTGGTGGTGGTGGTTTCACCACGTCGCTGCCGCAAAGGAACACCTTGTCGTGAAAGCCAACGGGGTCAGCCCAGACGGGGCCAGCGTCATCCACAACCCTGATGGTTTGTATATAGGCAGTGTCACGGCCTGTACACCATTCCAGATAGGAGAAGGTTCTGAATATTTTGAGGCCGCAGTTCACGGGTACTATTTCATCGTGGACGTTCAGGCCGAACATTTCACAATCGGAAACGACGGTCGGCTGCCCCGATGCGAGGCTGTCGAGCGGTCGGTCGCAGCTCACGATGGTATCCTGCGGGAAAAAGAATTTTGCGGGGGTGTTGTCCACCAGTTTGATGGTCTGGGTGCAAGTGCCCGTCCAACCAAAATTATCAATGGCCGTGAAAGTCCGGGTGATAGTGCCGACCCGGCACATATTGAAATTATTGGCGTCGCTGAAGAAAAGCGTGTCAAGCCCGCAAGCCTCCGTGACGGTTGGCGAACCAGTGAGGGTGATGGGCGCTGGCAATATCGTTGAACAAGGTATCGTCTTGGTCGAGGGGCAAACAAGGGTGGGTGCGGTTTTGTCCTGCACTGCCACTTGCACCATGCAGGTGTTTTTGTTGCCGTGGCAATCCGACACCTGCATGATGACCGGGATGTTCTTGCCCGCATCGGCGCAGGTAAACTGCACAGAGGCGGTGAACGGGGCATTGGCGGGCGCATCCATCCGCTTCGCTAAAAAGAAGACATTGGTGCAGCAGCCATCGTAACTGCCATTGTCGAACTGGCTGGCGGTCACCGTTGAAGTGCCCGCACTGCTGAGCGCTGTAACCGTGTACTCCCTGCAAATGGCGACGGGCGCCACGTTATCGGTCACGATGACCTTCATGGGACAGGTGGAAACATTGCCGCAGGCATCTTTAGCTTCGTAAGTAACGGTATATGTGCCCGTTGTGAGCGCATAGGCCATGCCGCCATTGCTTTGCAAAATGCCCCAAGGCGTGAGGGTGCGCCAAGTGATGCCAGCAGAGCAATTGTCCGTGGCCGTCATGGCGGGCAGAAAGAAAGTGGCCTTGCAGCCGGGGCCGTTTGCGCTGAAAATCAGGGAATCGGGGCAGTTCAGTACTGGGCCAACATCGTCGGCCACCTTGATGATTTGGTTGTGTTCCAGCACCTCGTTCGTGCAGCAGTTGAGCACTGTCCATGAACGGATGATGGTTTTTTCGTTGGCGCAGCCACCCAAAACGAGGTCTTCGTAGGTTACCACCATTTTGCAAAACTCGGTGACGGGTTTTCCGTCAATCTTAGGCACGCCGGTCACGCTTGGGCTGGTGTTGGGGTTGCTGCCGCAAGGGATGGCCGGAGATTGTACGCCGTCTTTATTGGGTGGAAAAACAATATCGGCGAAGCTGGGCCGCTTGATGGTAATCTTCTGAACGCACGGAAGGGAGTGGTTGCCGCTGGCATCGGAGGCTTGCCATGTGCGCATGAGAATGGCGCTGTTGGGGCTGTTGCATGGCTGTATGACGGGCTGCCCACTGAAACTGATGAACGGGTCGTCGTCGCAGTTGTCGGTGATGGTAGCGTAGCCTAAACTGCTGGGCGAAAGGTCGTCGGTGCAGTCCACTGTCAGGTCAGGACAAGTGATAACAGGGGGTGTGAAATCCTGAACAAAGAGGCTACCCCAGCACGAGCTGCCAGAATTTTGGTCAAAAACGCTGTACATGAGCGTAAAATTCAGCTGTGCGCATGTCACAGTATCGTGCAGGTTGATGTCGTCGGGAGATGTGACAGTGATAGTCTTAGGGCCGGGGCAAAAAGGATGGGGGCCTTCGAGCACCATCGCCTCCGTAACAATCAAAAAACCGTCTTGTGGCAGGTTGATATTGACCAAATCATTGCAGGCCAAAGTACACTGGCCATGCAGGAGGTTTGCAAACGAAAGGCACGCTAGAACTGCCCATGTCAGGTTGAAGTATTTCACGGCAAATGGATTAAAATTTGTTATCGGCACAGCTACAAAATGCTTACAAGTCTGATTATCAACAAAATACAAAAAACGATAGCTGGCTGTGTGTAGGTAATTCTCGCAGTATGGTAGTGCAGTAAAATCGGTTGGAGGGCGATGTTTTTCGAACCGGGTCGCCCTTTGGGCGTCATGCGATTCGAGGCATCACATTAAGGTTTTATTGCAAGTACAAGAATCTTGCCAACAAATTAAATATTTTTAAAATATCAAAAAAATTCCACTGCTCGAATCGTGATTGGAGCGCCCCAGCTCAAGGCTTCAAATAGTTGCTAAATCTGATGCGTTGCAGGTTTTACGTGTCACATTTTCGCATTTTTTAGATCCCAGAAAAAAAAGCTTTCCTGAAATTTGCAGCGTTTTCGAATGATTACGATTTCCTACCTGGCTATTTCAAAAATTTTTATAGCACTGTATTCCCTTTTACAAACTAACTAAGCCCATGCTTGGTACTTATTTAGCGTGGCAATCAGAAAGGCAAAAACTGACCGCATCAAGCAGGTTTGACCAACAAACAAAAACACGGCTGGGCCGTGCCGTTGGCAACGTGCCTTGCGCTCAAAACGACTAACCCATATCAAGGCTGTAAAAAAACAAGCCTATCGGTGGATAATTCTACCGAGGGCCAAGTTCAAACTCCATTCTTTCATTGCCTAAGCGGGATTCGTCCTGACATGGGATGGGGATGGCATTTAATTCACTACCTGCTGTGGCATTGCTCACAGGGGAGAAACAATTATTATCATGACAATCAAGAACACAAAAACAACATTTGCTGCATTTGAAGTCAAAGAAATCAAAATTGCCCAGCAATTACAGGTGAAGGGTGGAGAGGATACGGTTAAGCCGACACCGATTATTGGGAGTGAAGATATTATTCATGTCTAAGATAAAAAGCAAGCAAATGGGCTAGTACTTTGCAACTAGCTCGTTTGCTTTTTCCAGTAGCCAAGGTTTAAGTGCAATATTCAACTTAGATGCATTCAGGTTTTCAGCAAAATCAATAATTGTTTTTCGTTTGTCTTCACGGTTATTAACCAACCGTGCCAACATTTTACAGTATTTAAAAAAATGCAGGTAAGAGTCTTTGATTGGACTAGCATAATCCAAACTGCCACTTAGGTGCCTTTCAAAATTCCGAACTTGATTCAAGAACCCATCCAAGGTCTCCTTTCCTCTTTCGAATATCTCAAAATGGATGCGTATCATTGTTGGACGGACCCTTAATTCATAGTTGGGTCCGGTTCTGATTGGAATCAAATTCAAAAACTGCAACCCATCATAGAAACATTCCAATTGTTTGGTTCTCAACCCTTTCTGATAGCACCAGACTCCATTGCAATAATTCAAGGTCATTTCCATTTCCTCTTCTGGAAGCCTATCGGCATAATTCTCTAAAAAATTCTTGACCCAATCAAGCTCTTCAACCGCCAAGCCTACCGATACTATATTCATGAATGCGGCTGAAGCGATGGTGTTTGCCAACACCATTTGATCTATCTCCATTTTGTAAAGCTCAAACACAAACCTCCGATGGGGCAAAGACCCTTTGTTGGACATTGGAACCGCATAGTTTCGAAGCAGGTTCAGTGCAAAGTCTTGTTCAAACCGATTGAGTTTTTCAAAATTCTTGAAGGCAGTGTCTCTCAGCTCGTCGAGGTTCCCTTCAATCTCGCCGTTCAGCAGCATGATGATGTACCTGAAGAAGTAAACAACGCCGTTTTTGTCAAATTCTGGTTGCAGGCCCGAATCCATTACATGCTTTAAAAACGCACTGGATTTGTGTTCCCGAACCAAACGGGTTCTCACGATGCTATCAGCCTCATTCTGTAACATCACCAAAGTAAAATAGCGCTCCAAATCCGAAATAGCCCTTTCATAGTATTCGCCCCGCTTGCTTGACTTCCCAGTGCCCGGATGGTAATACAGCATCTCCGACAATTCATAACCTTCCCGGAAATAATCCCTGCCGCGCTCGATGCCTCTGTCCAATTCTTTCAGTCGGGACTCCACAACGTCCAAGAAAAGTTCGTAGTGTTGGCGCCCTGCCAGCGCACGGGCAAGTAGTTTTGCTTGGACATCCTCCGAGGCGCTCAGTTCCTTGGCTATCAAGAACTGCTCAATCAATTGCGTAAGCTGGGTCATCAACTTGCGCATCTTGCCATCGTTGTAGGGCTGTTTCCCGAAGAGCTTGGCGAATAGTCGCTCTTTGGCTATTTTTGGACTGTCGTAGTCTGGGGAATACTTGATGAGCATTGCAAACAGTTTCTGGACGTCTTCCTTTGAATTAGTCTTCGAGGCGCTCATTTGCCTTTCGACCTCTAAAAGTTCTTTTGAAGTAAGTACTTGCAGTAGTTTAATCAACTTGGAATCCAGCATCCGAATACGATTTAAAGGTAGCTACAAAGCCCAAAAATAGGTAAAAAAGCAAGAACAGTCAACAAAAACAGTAAGATACTGATTTTCAGTTACTTAAAATTATTTTACAAGTCTTTTTTGGGGTCAAAAATTCCTTTTTTTCAGAACAACCAAACAGCACTTGGTCTTTGCCATCCCGGCTATTTACACCTACCTTTGTAAGGTTCTTTACCGCTTCTTGAAACACTTCCACACAATGGCACAAAAGGCTAAAATCGCTCAAAGCTGTGCTATAACGTAAATTTCCAACATTCTCTTTTTCTTGAAAGCTAATGAAAATATCAGTGACGACTTCGTAACTGATTCAAGAATTTTCATCCAATCTGGCGGATAGGTAATCATTTATTATTTGCACCGCCAGATTTTTTTTTGTCCTAAAAGATAAACACGAAATCGCCCTTGCCGACCCACCTGACGGGTCGGCATTTTTTTTGGCTAAAAATTGCGGCGACGCTATCCCACCACAGTTTCTTTCACGAAGCTAAACACCATATTCTATCGCCTAACTTGCACTGCTTGCCTTGTATTTTTGCCAAAAACCATGTAAATACAATACTTTTAGCCCCATTGCAATCCATGTCCCATCCCAGTGGGCTTTCCCTCCCATACCTTGGCCCATCAGTCCGAACGAGGACGAAAGCTCCGACCACATCTTTGCGGCGTATCCGATGCTCGCCTTTGGCTCCTGTTTGCCCCGCATCCAGTATCCAATATCAAGCATCCCAAAATCATCCGACATGAAAAAACAAATCAAGCTAATCGTCGCAATGCTGTTGCTTGGAGCAACAACCACTTTCGCCAATCAAATGCCCAACCGCCTTTTGGTGAGCATCGAAAAATCAGCTGAAAACGCCACTTCTTTGGAACTACGATTGGCAAACCTTGAGAAAAAAGGGACACTTGTACTGCTGCAAGACGTGGGCGGTAACAACTGGTTCTCACAGTACGTCAGCAGAAAGGCCGGTTTTGCCAAACGGCTGAACCTAAAAGGAATGCCCGATGGCACCTACACCCTCACCATCAGCCAAAAAGATGCAACGGTCATACAGGCGCTGCGTCTTTCCAACGGGGTACTGGAGGTTTTGAAGCATCAGAAAATGGAGGTGCCCGCAAAGAAAGGGGAAGACCTTGTGAAGGGGAAATGAAGTGAATTTGATTTCAGATATAAGATGTAAGAAATGAGATTTCAGATTTGGGAGTGGTTACTACTCCATCCATTTTTTGGTGGCTTCTATCTGAAATCAAAAGCCAAGACATAAGTTACATACAATCTTTGGGCAGGGCGGGCAGTAGGCTCGCTTTGCTTTTTCGATAAGCCCTGAAAGGGCGCAATACACCAGCATGGGGCAACGCCCTATGCTTTAGACCACAAAACGATTTTTTATGAAAAAATCAATCACCCGACTGTTGCTCCTGCTGGCATTACCCATCAGCGGAATCCTTGCGCAGCAACCGACCAACCGTCTCGATGCGCTCGACCTCCAGCAGTTTGAGCTGCCCAACGGCGAGCCGGGCAACCACGTCCAGGCCATCGTGCAGGACCGCTACGGCTATATGTGGTTCGGTTCGCAGTACGGCTTGCACCGCTGGGACGGCAACCAGTTCCGCACCTACCTGCACGACCCCAACAACCCCCGCTCCATCTCCGGCGACTATATCGAGTGCATCTTCCCGGCCAGCGACGGCTCGCTCTGGATTGGCACCTGGGGCAGCGGCCTCAACCGCTACGACCCCAGCACCAACCGCTTCACCCGCTATTACGCCAACCGTCGGGAGGGCCTCAGCGACAACGCCATCAGCACCATCGCCGAGGACAAGGACGGCTTCATCTGGGTGGGCACGATGGGCGGCCTCGACCGCCTCGACCCCCGCACGGGCGACATCGTGCGCTACCAGAACATCCCCAACGACAAGCGCAGCCTCAGTTGCAACCAAGTGCGCTCGCTGCTCGTGGATTCCGACGGTACGCTCTGGGTGGGCACGGGCTTCTTCTTTGATGGCGACGATGTGGGCGGCCTGAACCGCTTCCGGCCCGAAACCAACGATTTCGACCGTTTTTTGAATAAAAAGAACGACCCGACCAGCCTCATCCACAACGAGGTACGGGCCATTTACGAAGATAAAAAAGGTAACCTCTGGGTCGGCACCGACGGCAACGGGCTGCACCGAATGGACAAAGAAAGCGGAACCTTCAAGCGCTTCAAGAACGAGGGCGACGAGAACAGCCTGAGCATTCCAAAGGGAAATGCAAATTGGCGCTCACAGGTCACGTTCCTCTTCGAAGACAAGGATGGCCTCATATGGATAGGAAACTGGGCGGGCGGCATCAAAAGCTACGACCCCGCCACGGGGCAAGCCCGCATTTACAATACCGATGGCAAAAAGGGCAGCTACCTCTTGGAGAACAACGCTTGGGCGGGCTTCCAGTCGAAGGACGGGGTGCGCTGGTTTAGCACGGCCTCGGATGGGGCACGGGTCTATCGCACGGCGGGCAAGCGGGGCATGTTCAACGCCGTGTATTTGCCCACAAAGACCGACGCCGTGAAGAGCATCTGCGAGGACGGCCAACGAAATCTTCTTTTCTCGACACAGGAGAACCTGTTTGGCAAGCTCGATTCAGACCAGCCGAACCTCCTACCCGAATACCAACTGGAAGAGGAGGTGGCCCTTGCTGGCAGTGAGAAAATCGTTAAAGGTGCCTCCGGCAAAATCTGGGGCATGAAAGCCAATGGCGGCTTGGTGTGCTACGACCCATTGCGCAAGCAGGCCAAGCAATTTGTACATCAAAAAACCGACCCGACTAGCCTGCCCGCTGCACCGCTGCGGGATGTTTTGCCAGATAAAAAAGGCAACCTCTGGCTGGCCACCTACGGCGCTGGCCTCGTTTTTTTCGATGGAAAAACGGAGCAGTTCACCGCATTGCGGAGCAAAAAAGGCGACCCGAACAGCTTGCCGCACGACTACACGGGCAAGCTGTTCATGGACAACGACGGTGCGCTATGGGTTACGGGTGGCGGCAAGGACGCAACGAAAACACCGTTCTTCATCACCCGTTTTGCGCCTGCTTCGCAACAGTTCACCCGCTATAAAATCAACGACGTGCCGGAGGGCAGCAACTTCTGGCAAAGCCCGCCCGCACAGGACAAGAACGGCTTCATCTGGGTCTGCCTCGACGCCGGGCTGCTGAAACTGAACCCCGAAACGGGCGAGTGTGGCTTTTTTGACCAAAACCGCTTTGGCACGAAGGGCGGCCACCTCAAGGGCATGACGATGGACAACGACGGGCGCCTCTGGGTGCTGTCCGACAAGCTGCTGGCCTTCGACCCCGTGCGGGAAACCGTGTTTTCCTATGGCGGGGCGAGTGGGCTTTCGGCGCTTCCCTTCGAGCAGGACGCCATTTTCAAAAACGAGGAGGGCCTCGTGTTCGTCGGTGGACGCAGCGGCCTGCACTTCTTCGACCCCCGCCAACTCGACAGCCTGAACATGACACCGCCCGCCGTGCGCATCACGGGCTTCGAACTGCTCGACGCCGACGGCCCTGAAAGCCGCTACGACGCTGCGATGGGACAGCTCACTCCCTTGGAATTGAAGCACGACGAGAACGTGTTCACTTTCAGCTTTTCGGCGCTTGACTTCAACGACCCCGACCTCAACCGCCTCGAATTCAAGCTTGAAAACTTCGACGAGGACTGGCGGGTGGCTGGGCAAGACCTCAAGGCGACCTACGTAAAAGTGCCGCCGGGCACCTACCAGTTCCGGGTGCGTGGGGCCAACAGTTACGGCGTTTGGGGCAAGGAAACCTCGGTGGTCGTCACCATTTCGCCGCCTTGGTGGCTCACTTGGTGGGCATGGTCGCTGTATGCTTTTTTGGTTGCTGCAGCAATATTCATGGCCTATCGCTTCCTGCTGAACCGCCGCATGGAACGGCAGGAGACGCTGCGACTGAAAGAGCTGGACAATGCGAAGAACCGCTTGTTTGCCAATATCACGCACGAGTTTAGGACGCCGCTGACGATTATTTTGGGGATGGCGGAGCAGTTGAAATCGGGCAAAATGACCAATACCGACGAGGGTTTTGACATGATTCAACGGAACGGCACGAACCTCCTCGGCCTTGTGAACCAGATGTTGGAATTGGCCAAAATGGAGAACGGCGCCGAGCGGCTGAACCTCCAAGAGGGCGATGTGGTGGGTTATTTGAAATATGTGACCAATAATTTCCACTCGATGGCCACGGACAAGCAGTTGGGCCTGCATTTCCTTTCCGACCTAGACGAATTGGTGATGGAATACGATGCCGAAAAGCTGCAACGGGTGCTGTCCAACCTGCTTTCCAATGCGGTGAAGTTTACCCCGGCGGGTGGGAATGTTTATGTGACGGTGAATGCAACGAGAGATTTGACAAATTTTGAAAATTTGTCAAATCTGACCATCAAGGTTCGGGACACCGGCCCCGGCATCCCAGCGGATAAGTTGCCGCATATTTTCGACCGCTTTTTCCAAGCCACCGAGTCGGCGCAGTACCAAGGCAGCGGCATCGGGCTGGCATTGACAAAGGAATTCGTGAAGCTGATGGGCGGGGAGATTGTGGCCCGTAGCAGGGCTGGCGAGGGGGCGGAGTTTGTGGTGACGCTTCCGATTGCGGATTGCGGATTAGGTTCCCTTGCGGGAATGACAAAGACGGATTGGGGGGCGCTGCAAGCGGCTCCGGTCAGCGTTGAAGCAAAAAAGGAGGTGGCGAAGGAGCAATTTGGCGATGAGGATTTAGAATCAGTCCTTTCTCCTTTGACAATTTTACAAACTGGGGAAAATATTGGAGGAGTAGAAAAAACGGATGGCGATGAAAACGGCCTGCCTTTGTTGCTACTCATCGAAGACAATCCCGATGTAATGACCTACCTAAAGACCTGTTTATCAAGCAATTATCGGGTGGTTAACGCCGTCAACGGGCAGGAGGGCGTGGAATTGGCCGTGCAGCAAATCCCTGACCTCGTGGTGACGGACGTGATGATGCCCGTGATGAACGGCTACGAGGTTTGCCGCTTTTTGAAAAACGATGAACGTACCAGCCACGTCCCGGTCATCATGCTCACGGCGAAGGTGGGCGTCGCGAGCCGTCTCGAAGGGCTGGAACAGGGCGCCGATGCATACTTGGCGAAGCCATTCCACCGGGAAGAGCTGCTGCTTCAAATCCGCAACTTGCTGGAAACCCGCCGCCGTTTGCAGCGCCACTACCGCAGCGTGGCGGGCATTGGGGGCGAGCATTTTCCATTGAAACTGACTAAAAACCCTGCCCCTGAGATGAAGGAATCAGAAGACTATTTTGTTCGGAAAGTGCGCCGTGCCGTGGAAGCCCACCTCGACGATGCCGAGTTCAACGTGGAGGGGCTTTGCAAGGAAATCGGCATGAGCCACTCGCACCTGCACCGCAAGCTGTCGGCGCTGACGGGCTGTTCGGCCACCAAATTCATCCGCAATATCCGACTGAGCAAGGCCAAGGAACTGCTCGAAAACCCGAACCTGACCATCACTTCGGTGGCCTTCGATTCCGGCTTCAACGACCCTGGGTATTTCGGGAGGGTGTTCAAGCAGGAGTTCGGCATGACGCCTGTGGAATGGCGGGATAGGCTGGCGGGGGTGGAGAATTAGAGAGATGAGAGAAGTACGCCTAACGAAATAGGGCTGCATTGCTGTGCAATGACTGAAGAGATGATGGACTGATTCGTTGAGCAGCCTTCCATAATTGGAAAGGCGGTAATTCACTATCGCAGGTACTCTGGGAGGAGATGTTATCAATTTCAATAGCCTTCTTTTTTAAATACAAAACAGATGCAAAAATCATTCTTACTATTCCTTTTATGCTTAGTCGGTCTAAACATTTTCGCTCAAAAAAACCTGCCAACCATCAAAGCAACATCAACGACTGTTGACATACGAGTTGGCGATGACTATTTTGTAAAAGGTGGCTGGGTATTGGATGCCTCAAAAAATCCAGACATATTTTCAATCGGTAGCAAATGGCTATATGAAACAAAAAAAGTGAGCTTTATAACAGACATTGATTCCATATCATTTGACGTAAAGCCAAGCAGTACATACGATTTCATGATTTTGCTAAACGAAAAAGAGCCTTGTTACATTCAAATAGTAACCCTTGGCAACCCAATATTCATGAACCCAACAATTTTAATCTCAGTATTGCTTGGGCTAATAATTGTTTTTATCTTGGCTTACCTTAATTGGGATAAGTTCAGTACAGAGAGGCTTTTATATTTCGGATTTGCCGCACCAATACTTTTTTGGCTTATGACATTCCTTAGTGGAGCCATTCACGGCAATTACAACCATTTTAAAAATGTAATCAGTGAATTGGGAGCTATTGGGACGAAATCGGAAATAGTTACATCGCTGTTATTGATTGTGCTTGCGGTGATATGCACTTTCTTTTCTATTGGCTTTTACAGGGCTTCGAAGAAATTCAGACTTTCAACCATCCCAGCAATCCTATCATTTGGCATGCCCATCACCATGATTTGGGCAAGCATTTTTTCCTTAGGCAATGAGTTTCATAGCCTAACTGGTCCATTGCCATTTTTAATTATTCTTGGTTGCCTATTATCATACCTGTTGTGGAGAAGAAACAAGGGGTTTTTAGAACT
>JADLHE010000575.1 GCA_020848965.1 Saprospiraceae bacterium | reverse complement strand
GATGTTCATGATGCCGATGCCACCAACCAAAAGCGAAATACCAGCAATGGCAGCCAGCACCCGATTGAAAATGTCTTGGGTTTTTTGTTGCTGCTGAAGCAGCAATTCGGGCACTTCCACCTCGAAGTCCACGAGGTCTTTGTGCCGTCTTTTCAGTATTTTGGCGATGACCTGTGCCGATACCTCCAAGGTGCCTGCATCTTGGAGGCGAACAACAACCTTGTCCAATTGATGGTAGTTTTCTTCCTTGCTTTTGGAATTGTCATCACCGCCCCAACTTTCGGATTTGATTTTGTCAGCCGTGATTTTCGCCCTGTTTTTGATGCGGAGCATGGCACTTGTGACTGGCACGTACACATCGGCATTATAGTCCCGAATGCCCAAGTTTTCCAAGCTTTCTTTGCTGGCAATTCGTTTTTCCAGCACGCCGATGACCTTAAACCAAGAAGTGCCCACTTTCAGCCATTGGCCTATCGGGTCTATCTCCGGGAAATATTTGGTTTGTACTGTTTGGCCGATGATGCAAACTGGTTTTCCGCCTTCTATATGTGCCTTGTGAAACATCTCGCCCACAGAAAGGCCAAGGTTGTTTAGGTCAAAAAAGGCATTTGTGATGCCAACCACCTTGGCTTTACCGGTTTTGCCACCAAAAACCAAGTTTGTCTGCTCTACTACTTCGGGGCTTATTTCATCAACGCCCGGTAGCACTTTTTCTATGGCCTTGATGTCTTCCATCGTCAAGCCGGGCGACCAAGGCCGTTTGCCCTCTTTCCCCTTGCTATTGTTGTTGGAGCCTCCCGAACTTGATTCGGCTTTGTTTGCCGTTTCCTCACCTCCTTCCCCTTCTTTGAGCACTACTGAGTTAATGACGATATTGTTCGTCCCAATCAACTTCATTTGGTCGAGCAGCGCCTGCTTGGCACCAGTGCCAATGGCCAGCATGGCAATGACTGCCGCCACGCCGAACACGATGCCGAGTGCCGTCAGAACTGAGCGAAGGATGTTTGCCAAAACACCCTCAACCGCAAGTATGAAATTAAAAATGGTGCGTTGCAAGGTCGTCTATTGAAATGGTGATTGGAGCTGGGTTAGCCGAAGATGATGACATTGCCACCACCAGCGTCATTTTTGGGTTGGTACTCGTCTTTGACTTCTTGCAGTTTTTTCTTCGCTTCTTCTTGCCGTTTCTTTTTGTCCTCTTCCAGTTTTTTGTGGATGTCGGCCTTTATTTTCTTGTCAATCGGAACCAAGGGAAGTTTCTCAGCATCATCTGGGATAATGAGCAGCACTTCCTCAGCCTCTTTCAAGCCATGTTCGATGATGACTTCGTTGTCGTTCGTTTCGCCCGTTATCACCTCTTGTTTGATGGTTTTCCCGTCCACTTTCTTGAAAACATAGGAAACGGAGTCGCTTTGAATGGCTTCAAGCGGCACATAAAGCACATCTTTATAAGTATAGGTCAAAATCTCGTTGCTGGTGGTCATGGCCGGGCGAAGGATGGAATCCACTTCTTCCAATTGAACCGTCACCTCAAAAACCTTGGCATCGTAGCCTTGCAGTTGCTCCCCGACATTGGCCACGGAAATCACTTTGCCCGTGTAGCTTTTATCTGGGAAGGCATCCACTTTTAACTGTACGCCTTGGCCTTTTTGCACTTTGCTGATGTCCACCTCGTTCACATAGGTTTTTGAAATCATGATGCTGAGGTCGGGAAGCTCGGCCACCACGGGGTCCCAGGTACTGATTTGAGAGCCGGGGCCAATCTTGCCGTTCCAGCTTCTTGCATAAATGAGCATCCCGCTTTTGGGGGCCGTTACCACGAACTGGTTGCTCAAATCCACCAAACGTTGTCGCCTCAGTTCCACTTGGCTTAGGGTCGCCAAAATCTCACTGATTTTTGCCTTCGACTTTGTTTGCGTCAGCTCGTAGCGTTTTTCCAATTGTTTGAGGTCACGTTCCGATTTTACAAGGTCAATCTCAGCTTGCTGTATGACCATTTTAGGCTCGTACTTGCTTTGCTCCAAGCTCAATTTCTTTTCTTCCATCGAAAATTTGAGGTTCACCAAGTCGTCCCGAATGCCACGCAGTTCAATGGCAGTGTCAATTTTGGCTTGTTCCAATTGGGTTTGGGTCTTATCAATTTCGGTCTGTGCCTCTTTCAATTTCGTTTCCAATTCGGTTCGGTCGAGGGTTGCCACGTAATCGCCCGCCTTCAAAACCGTTCCTTCGGCCACCATGTCGGAGATGGTTGCCTGCCAAATTTGAGCGGAGCGCATGCCAGTTGGTCCTTTGATTTCCTCCGAGTTTTTGGCTTTGAGTTCACCCGTTGCAGCCACAAAGATTTTGAATTCTCCTTTTTTTACGGTGGTGGTCAAATTTTTGGATTGCGCCTTGCTTTTGCTTTCATCGCCGCAGGCAAAAAGCAAAAAAACAGGAATCAGTAGCAACAGGCAATAGGCTGATTTTTGAACAGAGGGCATATAAAATCTATTGGTGAAAAGTCCAGCTATGGAATGAAAGTGGCTTGTGGGGTGTCTGCTTTGAATGACTCACAAAACTTGGAAAAGGTTGCCTTTCATCAAGTTTGTAATGAGCACATAATACTTGAATGGCCAAAAGTATCAATTTGGCCCAAAAAAGAAAATGCGCTCCAACTGAATGAATACAGGATTGGAACGCATTTACATTTTTTTAAATAATTTTTACGCTTGGGCCGTGGGCGTATTGAAATTCATGTGAGGGTATTGCGGTGTCTCCGGCTCGTGGATGGGGCCGAACTGCGCCTCGAATTTCTTGATATTGTCTGCCAATGCCATCATCAGGCGCTTGGCGTGTTGAGGGGTCAGGATGATGCGGGATTTCACCTTGGCTTTCGGTACGTTTGGTGCCATCATGATGAAGTCCACCACAAATTCGGAATGGTTGTGCGAAATGACCGCAAGATTGGAGTACTGGCCTTCGGCGATGTCTTCTGGAAGCTCGATGTTCAGTTGGCCAGGTTGGATTTTCTTATCTGACATTTGAAGTGATTTTATTGAAAACTCAGTTTGTATTAAATAGTCCGCCAATATCAACAAATTTGGCGGATG
>JADLHE010000574.1 GCA_020848965.1 Saprospiraceae bacterium | reverse complement strand
TTATAAAAAGTAGATGCTTTTGGCGCATCATTTTGATTTTTCAAAAATAAATGTTTTACAAAACTAATCAATTTTAAATTTTGCGTAAATTTGCAAACAAAATGTATTGAATGCAAATTGAGACCAATCCATACCAAAAGGGTAGGGGAGCGCAAGTCAACCCTGCCAATCGTTTCGATAAATGGAGCTACGAAACTGAGCCTGACATTCCGCAGGTTTTAGGTGATTGCCAAAAGACCGAGTATATCGAAGTGCATCCTAAAACCATGTTGAACAAAGTGACCAGCCCAGATTTGCCGATGGATTGGTCAGCAAATCCTTACCAAGGTTGCGAACATGGCTGCGTTTACTGCTACGCAAGAAATAGCCATAATTATTGGGGCTATAGCGCTGGAATTGATTTTGAAACGAAAATCCTCGTGAAAAAGAACGCAGCACAACTCGTAGAGGAAAAAATAAAAAGCAAAACTTGGAAAGTTTCACCCATCATGCTTTCCGGCAACACGGATTGTTACCAACCGATAGAAAAGAAGTTGGAAATCACCAGAAGCATTTTGGAGGTTCTTTGGCGGTATAAACACCCGGTGAGCATCATCACGAAAAATAGCCTGATACTGCGTGATTTGGACTTGTTGAAACCAATGGCAGCATTGAACCTTTTGAAGGTCGCAATTTCAGTCACGACGCTTGACGAAGACCTTCGCCGACGTTTGGAGCCTAGGACGGCAAGCGTACAGAGCCGTTTGTTCACGATTGAAAAACTGGCTTCCCACGGGATTCCGGTGGCAACGATGTTTGCCCCAGTGATTCCTGGCCTAAATGACCACGAAGTTTTCAAGATAGCCGAATACACGGCACAGCTTGGAGCCAGAAGTTTCGGTTACACAGTCGTAAGGCTGAATGCAGATATTGGGGAAATCTTCATGGATTGGATTCGGAAGAATTTTCCTGACCGGGCTGACAAAGTTTTGAACAGAATCAAAGAAGTTCATGGTGGACAGCTTGGGGATAGCCGATTTGGGGACAGGATGCGTGGCGAGGGAAATTTTGCCTCACTCATCAAAAGTCAAGTGCAACTTGCACGGCGAAAGTTTTTTGAGGGCCGAGAATCTCCACCGTTCAACCTTGACCTTTTTGAACAATCGAGGAATCCTCAGTTGGTTTTGTTTTGATAATCTATATTATGTTAAATAAATAAGCAAATTTTTGCACAGAAAACCCAAATGGCTCGCTTTTGTTACCTTTGCAAAATCTAAATCTAATGGCATTGACACAGCAAGCGCAGGTAAAACCTTATCATGAAGAAGGCAGCAAAAAGGCACAAGTCTCACAGATGTTTGACAATGTTGCCCCTTGGTACGATTTTCTGAATCATTTCCTTTCCTTAGGCATTGACATTAGCTGGCGCAAAAAAACAATCGCCGCATTGAAGGACATCAAACCTCAAACAATTCTTGATGTAGCCACAGGCACTGGCGACTTGGCAATTGAAGCTGTCAGACAACTTTCGCCACAAAAAGTTACAGGAATTGATATTTCAAATGAAATGTTGGATGTCGGCAGGGTCAAGCTCTCGAAACGCAACCTCTCCCCTATCGTTGAACTGTTAAGCGGCGACAGCGAGAAAATAGCCTTCCCCGACAATTCGTTCGATGCCGTAACTGTGGCTTTTGGCGTTAGGAACTTTGAAAATTTGGAAGCCGGTTTGAAAGAAATGCTAAGGGTGCTGAAACCGGGCGGGAAGGTAGCGATACTGGAATTCTCGATGCCGACGCTGTTTCCGTTCAAGCAATTTTATCATTTCTACTTCAAGCATATTTTGCCAGTCATTGGCAGAATCACTTCTAAAGACCCCAAAGCTTACGGTTATTTGTATGAATCAGTACAAGCATTTCCTGACGGTAAGCGGTTCGTGGAAAAACTTACAAACCTCGGTTATCAGTCCGCCACTGCGACCCCTTTCACATTAGGAATTTGTACATTGTACATTGGAAAAAAGTAAATCATCCCTTGATATGAGATTATTTTCAATGCTGAAATCTGGAATCTTGTTTTTTGCCCTAACTTCTTTTTTGGCAAATTCAGGTTTTGCCCAAACGGCCAGAGGCAATTACAATTTTTTGGACTTCAATCAGAAACCCTACTATTTTGGAATTACGCTGGCCTACAATTCTTCCAATTTCAGGGTATTTCAGTCCCGGGATTTCATCTTGAACGACAGCCTCAGCAAGGTGGAATCCGTCACTGGCCCAGGCTTCAACCTAGGCATTGTGACAAACTTGAAGATTGGAGAAAATTTTGATGTCAGGTTTCTCCCTACGCTATCGTTTGGGGAACGGAACATCAACTACACATCAACCAGAACGGATAAGCCACCATTTGCACGTCGAATTGAATCTGTATTTGTCGAAATGCCTTTCCATGCACGTTACAAATCAGCACCTTTTCATGACAAAAGGCTTTTTGTAATTGCAGGCGTGAAATACGCATTTGATGTGGCCAGCGATTCTAGGTCACGCAATGCCGAAACCTTGGTCAAGATTGCACCCAATGATTTTTCCTACGAAATTGGTGCTGGTATTCAAATGTTCTTGCCCTATTTTATTTTCTCTCCTGAGATAAAATTCTCACATGGTTTGAACAATATTTTGATTTTCGATAAGAATTTACAGGAGTCTAGTGTGATAGACAAAGTTCTTTCTAGAACTTTCACCTTGTCTTTCCACTTTGAAGGATAGTGCTACCCTACCCTTCTTGGGGTTGGTACGAACGAAAAAAGGTCAGCTGCAAAAGCAACTGACCTTTTTTCGGTTGTATTGAGTCG
>JADLHE010000573.1 GCA_020848965.1 Saprospiraceae bacterium | reverse complement strand
TGTTCTAAATCCAGGATTATCCAAGATTAAAGGGATTGAGAAACTTGTCCAGCAATTTATCCCAAAGCCTTATTTTATAATCGGCGGGCAGCTTGTTTATGCTCGACAAGGTCAGCCGGGCAATATACCTCACCCGCCAATTGGGGTCATCCGTGAGCATGGTTCTCATTTTATTGAGCAGGTGAAGGTGCTTTGTGGCGTCCCCTTCCCCTATCCAATCCGCTATGTGCGACAAAGCTTGGAAGCGGATAGCGAAATGCTGGTGGTTCAAATAAGGCGTCAGGAATTTAATCACTTCTTCTACCTGTGGGAATTGATCAATCTCCGCAAACCCGATTTCGTCCAAGCATTCCAGTATCGGTGCCGGATTGTCGGCCTTCTCGGCAGCCCGAAAGGCCCTCTCATATTCCTCCAAAAAGAAATTGCCCCATTTTTCCGGGTGCTTGGACAAGGCTTCGTAAATGACACTGATGCCTTTCATCTCAATTTGCTCGAAATTGTCCCGGATTTCCTTGGCCAATTCCGTTTCATCTTTCGTAAGGGCATACGCCCTAATTTGCGCCACGAGTTCGTCCCGCTCGTCATCGCTTTCGATGCTCCAAAAATCGTCAATCCGCTCTTTGACCTCTAATAGATGCTTCATGTTATCAAGATTTTAAAACAGTTTTAAAGCTTTTTTGACCGCTTTTCACGGACGGCCTCGCTTTTTATGATATTTACCCCAAAAAACGAGCCGATGCGCAAATTCATCCACAGTTTCTTCCTCCTGTTTCTCACACTGTCCACTGCCGCCATTGCGCAGCAGCCCACGGCCAGCACCGAATACGGCCAAGTGGCCGGCACCACCACCGCCGATGGCCAAGTGGCCGTTTACAAGGGCATCCCCTTTGCCACGCCGCCCGTGGGTGGGCTGCGCTGGCGGGCACCCATGCCGCCCGTCAGTTGGGAGGGTACGCTGAACTGCACCAAATTCGGCCAAAGCGCCGTGCAGACCGCCCCGGCCCCGTTCTTCGTCTGGTCGGAGGAGTTCCTGATACCGCCCGCCCCCATCGGCGAGGACTGCCTCTACCTCAATGTTTGGGCGCCTGCGGCAACCGATAAAAAGGAAAAACTGCCCGTCATCGTCTGGATTCACGGCGGCGGCTTCGTCAGCGGTGGCGGCGCTTGCCCCATCTACGACGGCGAAGGCATGGCCCGAAAGGGCGTGGTCTTCGTCACCATCAACTACCGACTCGGCGTCTTCGGCTTCTTGGCGCACCCAGAGCTGAACCGGGAGTCGGGCCACAATGCCAGTGGCAACTACGCCCTGCTCGACATGATTCAGGCGCTGAAATGGGTGCAGTCCAATATCGCCGCCTTCGGTGGCGACCCGACGAGGGTCACCATTGCCGGGCAATCGGCGGGCAGCTTCGCCGTGAACTCGCTCATGGCTTCGCCGCTGGCAAAGGGGCTTTTCCACCGGGCCATCGGCGAGAGCGGCGGCATGTTCGGCGACCGGGCGCTGGGCCTGTACGAGGCCAGTTTGCAGGGCGTTGATTTGGTGAAAAAACTCAAGAAATACACCTTGGCCGAGCTTCGCTCGATGTCCGCCGACACGCTGCTGAAATACGGCGGCAGCTTCTCGCCCGTGGTGGATGGCTATGTGGTGCCCAAAGACGTTTACACCGTTTTTGCCGAAGGCAAACAGAACGACGTGCCGCTGCTCACGGGCTACAACCGGGACGAGGGCTTTATTTTTGGCGAGCCAAAGACCGCTGCGCAGTTCACAACGGATGCCAAGGCGAAGTACGGCCCCTTGGCCGAGGAGTTCCTGCGGGCCTTCCCCGCCACGGACGATGCCGTTGCGAAGCAATCGCAGAAGAACCTCAGCCGTGACGAGATTTTTGCTTGGCAAGCGCATACTTGGGCCAGTTTGCAAAGCAAAACGGGCAAACAAAAGGCTTGGCTCTACCGCTTCGACCGGGTGCCGCCCGGCCGCCCCGACCTCGCCGAGCACGGCGCTTTCCACTCCGCCGAAATCGCCTATGCCCTGCACTCGCTGCCCATGTGGAAGCGCCCTTGGGAGCCGCTCGACCAGCAACTCACGGAGCAAATGTCTGGCTACTGGGCCAATTTCGCCGCCACGGGCGACCCCAACGGCAAGGGCCTGCCCAAATGGGAAGCCTTTAACGCAGCAGCACCCAGCGCCTTGGTTTTCGATAAAAAAACGGCGATGCGCCCCGGGCTGGAGCAGGCCGAGTTCACGGTCTTGGACAAATGGAAACCGACCACCTTGCCAGATTTGAAATTGTTCGAGAAGAAGACCTTCGAGGCCAACGGCGAGCAACTGAACTACCGCATCCTGTTTCCTGAAAATTACGACCCAGCGAAGAAATACCCGCTCCTGCTCTTCCTGCATGGCTCCGGCGAGCGTGGGGGCGACAACGAGGCGCAGCTCGTACACGGCAGCAAGCTCTTCCTAAAACCGGAGAACCGCCGGGACTTCCCGGCCATCGTCATCTTCCCGCAGTGCCCGGCTGGCGACTCGTGGCACACGGCCAAGGCCGACCGCTCGAAGCAGCCCATCGTCCGGGACTTTGACTACACGATGGAGCCGAGCCGGCCTTTTGCCCTCGCCATTGACCTTGTAAAATCATTCATTGCCAGCGGCACCGCCGACCCCGACCGGGTCTATGTGGCGGGCTTGAGCATGGGCGGCATGGGCACGCTGGAGGCGGTGGGCCGCTACCCCGATTTGTTCGCTGCGGCCATCCCCATCTGCGGCGGCGGCGATGTGCGGGCCTTCGACAAAACGAAACACATGACGCCCATGCGCATCTATCACGGCTCCATTGATTCGGTGGTGGATTATAAATATTCTTGGGAAATGTTCGATACGCTCAAGCAAATGGGCTGGCCCGTGGAGTATGTGGAGTACCCTGCCGTTGACCACAATAGCTGGGATTATGCCTTTGCCGAAAAGGATTTTCTGGCGTGGCTGTTTGCGAAGAAGAAGTGAAGTGGTGGCTGTGCGCCAACTCAA
Organism: Saprospiraceae bacterium; assembly: GCA_020848965.1. GTDB lineage: Bacteria > Bacteroidota > Bacteroidia > Chitinophagales > Saprospiraceae > UBA6168. Next base: position 717 of record JADLHE010000573.1, on the reverse strand, counting down.
AACTCAAAACGCATAACTTTTCACTTTACCAAGTACATTCCCATTTTCCCTTTGTTCTTCACCTCCACTTCGCCCCGGTACTCGCAGTTAAAGGCTTTGTGGACGTGCTTGTAGGTAGCCTCTGAGACATTGATTTCCCCGGCGGGGCAATTGCTTTCCATGCGGCTGGCGGTGTTCACGGTATCGCCCCAGATGTCGTAGGCGAATTTCTTGCTGCCCACCACGCCTGCCACCACCTCGCCCGTGTGGATGCCGATGCGGATGCGCCATTGCGGCTTGCCCTTTGCGGCGTTCTTGGCGTTGTGCTTTTCCACGGTTTTCAGCATTTCCTTGGCGGCCAGCACGGCGTCGTTGGGGTGGGTATTATTGGCAATGGGCAGGCCCCCGGCGCACATATAGCTATCGCCGATGGTCTTGATTTTTTCGAGATTGTGCCGCTCGCAGATTTCATCGAAATCGAGGAACATCTCGTTCAATTCCTGCACAATCTCGGTGGGCGGCATCGTGGAAGAGATTTTGGTAAAGCCCTGAAAATCGGTGAAAAGCACGCTGGCACTGTCGTAATGCTGCGGGGTGGCGCTGCCTTTCTGTTTCAGTTCGGCCGCCACTTCATCGGGCAGGATATTGAGCAAAAGGCCCTCGGCCCGGCTGCGCTCGGCGTCAATTTCCGCTTTTTGTGCTTCAATCTGTTGGTTTTGCGCTGCGAGTCGCTTGTTC
>JADLHE010000572.1 GCA_020848965.1 Saprospiraceae bacterium | reverse complement strand
TTGGCGCTTTGCCAAATGGCTTCGTCCATGCGACCATCCACTTTCAGGTGCTCTTCAATTTTTACGGCTTCCAGCTTGCGCTTTTCCGGGTTGGGCGGGAAGATGGTGGCGTCCTGCGCCGTGAGTTTTGCGGTTAGCACCAAGAGCCATAGCCCCGCAGTAAAAGCATGTGTAAGCTTGTTCATATCGTTTTGCTTTGTTTGCGGAGCAAAACAACGGAAAAAATGGAAATAGAGAACTGCTGGCTAGAATTAGCGGGTGGCTACTCGACCGTCACCAATAAGCGCTCTTTAAACTCGTGGTGTTCCAATATCAAAACATAAATGCCCTTGGGCAAGCCATTGAGGCCAATGGGGATGCTGCCCTTGCCCTTTACCAATTGGATGCGCCTGTTCAGGATGGCCTCCCCGTTGGTGCCGTAGATGGACAATTTGGCGCTACCGCCATTGGTGGTCTGGTAGTGCAGCAGCGAGTCGGCAACCGCCGGGTGGGGCCGGATGGAGGCTTTTTCAAGGGCGTTGGCACCCGTGATGCTGATGGCTTTTGAATAGGTTTTCTCTCCTGTGAATTCGAGCAGCAGCAGCCGGTAGTACAACATGCCATCCAGCGGCGACTCGTCCCAGAAGCTGTAATTGCTCGGCAGGAAGGTGGTTCCGTTGCCTTCCAGATAGCCGATGCGCTCCCAATTATTGTCCTGGTTCAAGCGCTGCACTTCGTAGCCTTTGTTGTTGGCTTCAGAGGCCGTTTGCCATTGGAGCTGCACTTTATCGCCCTTCATCGTCCCTGTGAACCTGGTCATTTCGACGGGCAAAATGGCCTCGCTGTAAACAATACTGACGCTGCCCGACGACGGGGTGTCATAAGCCAGGGTCCAGCCGGAGGTCAGCCCCGTAACGCTGGCAAAAGTACCGCTCACCGTCGAGCCAACCAGAAAAGTGATGACGTCGCCTTCGGTGGGGGTATAGCCAAAACTGAAATTCACGCTTGCCCCGGCGATGGTGATATTGGCCCCGGTGTTGTTGACTGCATCGTGGTCGGTGCAGGCCATTGTTCCATTCACCTCGATGTTCATGGTGCCGATTAGACCCAAATCTTGGGAGGCGACGGTCATGCAGCCGGGCGAGTTGCCGGGCGACAGGATGCCCACCATTTCAAAAGGGGTTTCGGTGAAACTGCCATTGCCCGATATGGTGCCTGCGAGCAATTGGGCTGGCACGGCAAAGCTGCTCAATACCCCATTGTTGATGAATATGCCGGAGCTGTTGTCGAACATATTATTATTAAAAAATTCGCCAGTATTGTTAATGGTTCCAATATTGTAAAACTCACCTCCAGTAATGTCAATATTGCTTTCATTAATTACCATACCAGCACTTTCGTTGACGAAAACCCCTCCCAATCCTATATCCACCAAGCTGAATGGTGTATTGATTAAACTGTCATAATTGGTGAAATTATGCTAAGCAACAATTTGGAAATAATTGCTGATTTTACCGTAGTTATTGGTTGTTGCTTTAAAAGATAGGTTGCCACCGTTCGATATAGTGCCGTTGTTTTCAAAATCCGCCTCAATGTTCATTGTCCCCATGTTCACGATGCTGCCGTAGTTGACCCAAGTGCCATAGATATTGAGCGTACTGCCTAAATCACAATAAACGGGATGGTTGGTGCCGAGCAGGGCATCCATGAATACGTCGCCTTTGCATATCAAGGCGCCGCCGCCATTCCAACTATTATTGAGGTTGAGGGCGGCTCCCGCCTCGCAAATAAGGGAGTCTGACGAAAGCAATTGGGAGTTGAAGGTGGCACTGCTCTGCACCACCATCTTCCCAAATTCATTGACTAATGCCGCACTGGTAAAGCTGCCCGTGCATTGGAAATAACTGCCAATTTGGATGACCGCATCATTTTGTACCGTGAGGCTCCCCTCCAAAATCAGGGTATCCGCCACAGCGGAACTTTCAATGTTAACTTCCACAATAGCGCCGAGCGGGATGATTACGTTGGAACTTGCATTGGGCACCTCATTCGGGTCCCAATTGTTGGCATCGTTCCAGTTGTTGGTGCCGCCGCCGCCATCCCATACGATTTGCGCATTGGCCCATTGCGTAAGTAAAAGGGAAAACAGAAATGGAATAGTAGTTTTCATGTGTTGTTTGTTTGAATGGCTGGCTAAAAGCCTTGTACAAAAATTGGAAAGCCAGCCTTTGTTTTGTCCCAAGTTTGGAATGGGGGGGCGAGCTTAAAAACGTATATAGTAGTGGCCATCAGCTAAAGGACAGGCTTGGCAAATGCTTTAGTGCTAAAAATTTGACAATCAAGCTGGTATAGCTCAAATCTCCATTTGCCAATAGCGCTGCCTGACCCGAAAATCGGGTCAACTTGACGGCTCGTTGTGTGAAATATATGGACGAATCTTAGCCTTGCCTAATGGCATGACCTAGCTAAGGGAGGGCCGATATTCGTAAAGGTGAGTAGTTTTTGAGTGTGCGGGTCTATAGAATTGCGTTTGGGAATTGGACTGAACTTCGTCCTTTTGAAGCCTTTTTTTTAACTGTGCAAAAACTTTGCACAAAAATCGAGTCGCTTAAAATTTGGTTTGATTTAATGGCGGCGTAATGACGATTTAACCCCTGTTCAGAAGAAGTGTAATCGGGAATTTTGCGAAGCAAAATTCCCGATTACACTAAAATAGTGTCGGCTAATTTATTTTTCGCCTCAGCAAAAAATAAATTAGCCGACGTCCTTTATCACGGCGTATTCACTGTTATCTGATACTCCTTCGGTGGTGTGCCGCCCATCAAATGCTGCACGAAATAATCCCAGCGCCTGCGCATGATATAGTAGCTATCTTGCCCATAGCCGTGGCGGGCATTGGGCAACAGGATGAAATCGTAGTCTTTATTGGCCTTGATTAAAGCATCGGCAACAAGGTAGCTGTTGTAGGGCGGCACATTGTCGTCCATGCCACCGTGGATGAGCAGGAGTTTGCCTTTCAGGTTCTGTGCATGCATTTGGTTGGCCTGATGTTCGTAATTGTCATTGTCCAGCTCGTCTTTGGCCTGCAGGCCAATATAGCGCTCGCCCCAGTCGTCCTCGTAGTTGCGGTTGTCGTGGTTGCCGGATTCGGAGATGCCGACCTTGAAGAAATCCGGGTAGCGGAACATGGCCGCCGCTGTGGCAAAACCGCCGCCGGAGTGACCCCAGATGCCCACTTTGTTCAAATCCATGTAAGGGTAGCGCTCCGCCAATTGCTGCAAGCCCG
>JADLHE010000571.1 GCA_020848965.1 Saprospiraceae bacterium | reverse complement strand
CGATACGACCCGCCATTGGAAGATGCCCTCGGAAGACCCTGCCAACCCCGATTCCGCTTATTTCTATTCGGTGAACTGGGGCAAACGGCACGTCTTCCTAGACCTCACGCAAGCCGCTGACCGTCAACAGCTTATGCACTGGTTGAAAGACGCCGACGTGGTCATTTCCAATTTCAAAAAAGGCGGCGCTATGAAGCTCGGCCTCGACTGTGCATCGCTGTGGGAATGGAATCCCCGCCTCATCTACGCCAGCATCAGCGCCTACGGCGACGACGACCTGCGCCCCGGTTTCGACGTGGCCATACAGGCCGAAACGGGCTGGATGCACATGAACGGCGAGGCTGGCGGCCCACCCATCAAGATGCCCGTGGCGCTGATGGATTTGCTGGCGGCGCACCAATTGAAGGAAGGCATTTTGGTCGCAATGCTGCAACGGGAGCGCACGGGCAAGGGCAGCGAGGTCACCGTCTCGCTTTTCGATAGTGGCGTTGCCTCTCTTGCCAACCAAGCAACCAATTGGCTGAACCTCCAACACCTTCCGCAGCGCATGGGCAGCCGCCACCCGAATATTGCGCCGTATGGCGAGGTGTTTTCAACCAAAGACGATAAAATGCTCATCGTTTCGGCGGGCACGGAGCAGCAGTTCAAGGCGCTTTGCCATTTATTGGATGCTCCGCAAATCGCTGAAAATGAACGATTTGCGACGAATGCGCTCCGCCTCGAACACCGGGATGAACTTGCTTCGCAACTGCAAGCCGCTTTCCGCTGTTTCACTGCCGAAGTGATTTTGGAACGCTGCCAAGCCGCCTCGGTGCCCGTTGCTCCGATTCGAAATCTGCAAGAAGTGTTCGAGTTGCCCGCTGCGCAGGATTTGGTTTTGGAAGAAAAAACCGTGGCTGGCGGCGTGAGCAAGCGGGTGCGGACGGCGATTTTTAAAATTAAATAAAATAAAATGGGTGAATTGAGAATCAAGGCGGTTGTTGACAAATATTTCGACTTTATGGAAGAAACAGGCGGGCTATTCTATATGGCTGACGAAGCACCTGAAGAAATGCTCAACGATAATGTTGTTCATTTTGAGGATGATGATATCACATGGAGCGCAATAAACAGTACAGTTTCAGCACAAGAAATTGAAGCGTTGGAGTCTTATTATAGGCATAGATTGCCTTCTGACTATGTGGCATTCTTAAAACATCGCCATTTCGTACATCTTCAAATGGGGAGCTATCAAGTAGCGTTTTTTAAGAACCTCCCTGGGAGAATTGTGATTGATACTAAAGAAAAGATTAAGAATTACTATTGGAATTTAATTGAAAGGAATTACCTGCCTTTTGCAGCCTTGAGCGATTTTGGGGTATTGTGTTTCGATGCAAATATAGCCATACCCAATAACGACTATCCCGTGGTTGAATTCAGTCACGAAGGTGAATACGAGGAAGCTGAACAACATGCCTCAAGTTTTGCTGATTTGTTCATTGAGTTTGAGTCTCATCTTGATGAATGGATAACGACCTATAGAGGCAAACAAAACGAACAACTCTGAACAGTGTATTTCCCTAAGAAAATAAATCGTTATGCTCGAAACCATCCTAGCCCAGCTCGCCCCCACCCATACCAAGCTCATCGCCGTATCCAAAACCCATCCAGCGGAGCGGGTGATGGAGCTGTACGACCGGGGGCAACGCATCTTCGGGGAGAACCGGGTGCAAGAGCTGACGGCCAAGTACGAGGCCCTGCCCAAGGACATCGAATGGCACCTCATCGGGCATTTGCAGACGAACAAGGTGAAGTACATCGCCCCGTTCGTGGCTTGTATACAGTCGGTGGATTCTTGGAAACTGCTGGAAGAGATTGATAAACAGGCCACCAAACATAGTCGGGTGATTGATTGTTTGCTGCAATTCCATGTGGCGGAGGAGGAAACGAAATTCGGCTTGGACATGGCGGAGGCCGAGGAATTGCTCCAAAACCCTGATTTCCCCTCGCTTAAAAATGTGCGCATCACGGGCGTGATGGGCATGGCCACTTTCACTGACGACCAAACCCAAGTACGGCGGGAGTTCCAGCATTTGCGCAGCATTTTTAAGGAATTGAAAGCCCGGTTTTTTGCGGAGCAAGCCAGTTTCAAGGAAATCTCGATGGGCATGAGCGGCGATTACCTGCTGGCCATTGCCGAAGGCAGCACGATGGTACGGGTGGGCACGCTGCTGTTTGGAGCAAGGTGAGCTAACCCATTTGGTTTAATTTCAAACTAAACCTTCTGCCGCCCCCGGCGTTTCCCCCAAAGTCCGCAACTTTGCCGTAACACGGTCTGTCAGACCGTGCTTCTGCACTTCCCAAGAACCGAAAAACTAATTCAACACGAAGGCACGGACTGACTGTCCTTGTTACAAAAAAGCGGACTTTCGGTCCGTGTTACAAAAAATGAAAAAAGCAACCACACTTGGCGAACTCAAGGCCACTGGCTACCGCTCACGTGCCGTGAAGGACGAGCTTCGCCAAAACCTTATACAGAAACTCAAGAAAAAGCAGACCGTTTTCGAGGGCATTTATGGCTTTGAAGACACGGTGCTGCCCGACATCGAGCGGGCTGTTTTGAGCCGCCACAATATCGTGCTGCTCGGTCTGCGTGGCCAAGCAAAGACCCGCATTGCCCGGATGCTCGTCCAACTCCTCGACGAGTGGATGCCCATCGTGGCGGGCAGCGAGTTGAATGACGACCCCTTGGCGCCCATCTCCCGTTTTGCCTTTGATTTGATTGCTGAAAAAGGCGACGAAACCCCCATCGAATGGGTTCACCGCAACGACCGCTACGTGGAGAAACTGGCCACGCCAGACGTGAGCATCGCCGACCTCGTGGGCGATGTGGACCCCATCAAGGCGGCCTCGTTGAAACTGCCTTACAGCGACGAGCGAGTCATCCATTTCGGCCTGATTCCCCGCTCGCACCGCTGCATTTTTGTCATCAATGAATTGCCCGATTTGCAGGCCCGCATCCAAGTGGCACTGTTCAATATTTTGCAGGAAGGCGATATGCAAATCCGGGGTTTCAAGCTGCGTTTGCCGCTTGAAACCCAGTTCATGTTCACGGCCAATCCAGAGGATTATACCAATCGGGGCAGCATCATCACACCGCTGAAAGACCGTATCGAAAGCCAAATCTTGACGCATTACCCCAGAACGATAGAGGTGGCGCAGCGCATCACGCAGCAGGAGGCGAAGCTGGCACCAGAGCAATTGAAAATGGTGAAAGTGCCCGATTTGCTGCAAGTGTTGTTGGAGCAAATAAGCTTCACGGCCCGTGAAAGTGAGTTGGTGGACGAAAAAAGCGGCGTTTCGGCCCGCCTCAGCATCAGCGGTTACGAAAATTTGGTCAGCACGGCCGAGCGCCGGATGTTGATTAATGGCGAGAAGACTGCCACGGCCCGCATCACCGATTTTTGGGGCGTAATACCCGCCATCACCGGCAAGGTGGAACTCGTTTACGAAGGCGAGCAGGAAGGCCCGTATGCCGTGGCGCTTGAGTTGATTGGCGACTCCATCAAGGACCTATTTTTGAAGCATTTCCCCGACCCTGACAAGCTGCGCAAAGGGCGTGAGAGCGACCCTTATGGTATTATAAAGGCTTGGTTCTCAGGGGGTAATGCAGTGAACTTGCTCAACGATGCCAGTGAACAGGACTTCCGCAAGGAACTAGACCGGGTGGCTGGGCTGAAGCGTTTTGTGGAGGGTTTTGATACCCCAAAGGAGAGTGTTTATGCCTTTATGGAATTGGTGTTGCATGGCCTCTCTGAGTGCAATGTCATCAACAAAAACTTCGTGGAAGCGACCTTGACTTTCAACGATTCGCTGGCCGATATGCTGAACGAAGAAGATGAAGAGGATGATGATTTTTAATGCTAAACCTATGAAAATGAAGCAGTTGTTTTTTGCTGGGTTAATGATTCTGAGCTTCGCCAATGCGGCATTCTGCCAAGATGCCGAAGCCGATTTTGCCTCCGTCATTGCGAAGCACCGGGAAGAATACAAGCATGGCTTCCTCGAAAATCCACGTTCGCCGCTCGATTCCAACGACTTGGGCAAGCTCCGTTTTTTTCCACCCAATGAAAAATACCGGGTAGCCTGCTCCTTTCAAGCCACGCCCAATGAAAAACCTTTTGAACTGCCCACTTCTAGTGGCATCACAAAGTTGTTTGTAAAATATGGCGTCCTGTTTTTTGAATTGGATGGCCAAAAACGAAAGCTGGCCGTTTACAAAAACCTGAGCATGGGCAATAACCCATTGTATGCCAATCACTTGTTCCTACCTTTTCGGGATGAGACCAATGGAGAAACGACCTACGGCGGCGGGCGCTACCTGGATTTGCTGGTGGCGGATTTGACGGCAGCCTCCCCGGTTCTTGATTTCAATAAATGCTACAATCCGTGGTGCCATTATTCGGATGGCTATAACTGCCCGATACCGCCTTCGGAGAACACACTAAGTATTCCAATCTTGGCTGGGGACATGAACTGGACCGGGGAGCATAAGCATAAATAATCGCCTCAGAACCTGTCTCGCAGGTTCATCATCGGCTTTTCAAAATAGCGATAGAGTAGGGTGGAAAGCCCAATCACCAATGCCCAATAAAGGCAGAACTTCCCGTATTGGTCGAGGGTGTCGCTTGGCGTGAAATGTGCTTGCATCAGGGCCATCACTACGCCAAGGTTCAACAAATACATGGAATAGGAGATTTTACTGATATACACGATGGCCTTGCCGACTAGGCCGGGAAAGCGCTTCAAGCTCGTTGCCAAAGGCAGCCAAAGCATGATGGCAATAGAAACGAGCGGGAAAAAGAAAACCTGTGCGTAGATGCTGGAAAGGCTGGGGTGGAGGTTCAATAATGCAGTCATGCCCATTGCGCCAAACAGGAAGCACGGCCAGCGCCATTGCTCCCATTTGGCTTTGAAGTTTTGGTAAAAATAGGCCGCCAAAAGCCCATAGCCAATGGCATCGAGGCGGGTGAGCACCAGTTTGCGCAGCGCAAAATCGAATTGCTGGTCGCTCATATTTGAATCAAAATTCAGGAAGCGGTAAGCCACGGGGAAAATTAACATCATTGCCACGGTAAATATGTAAGCCGATTTTGGCGAAAGCCAACGAATGCCCGCCACTAATATGAGCGGGAAAAGCAAGTAAAACCATTCCTCCACGGCCAAGCTCCATGACTCCCAAAAAAAGCCCTCAAATGGGGCTGCAAAATTTTGAAGAAAGCATAAAAACTTCCAATCGAAATGGGCGAGGTCGCCAAAGGTGAGGCCGGTTTTTACCAATAAGTAGTTGATTATCAGTATCAAATAATAATTTGGCAAGGTGCGGAACCATCGCCTTTTCCAAAAGTGGAGCAGGCTTTTGGGTGAAAAATTGGGGTCGTGCTCCAAGTCCTTGAGTAGGATTCCGCCTATCAAAAAACCGCTCAGCACGAAGAACATGTCCACGCCATCGGTGAGGTGGAAGAAGGGGAAGCCATGCAGCGGCGTTTCTGCCAACCAGAACTGGCTGTGCCCCCAAACAACCTGCAAAACGGCCAGTGCCCGGAACAGGTCGAGGCCGAAAAGGCGGGAATTAGGAACAGTTTGCATGGATGCTGGCTTGAGGCGGCAATGATAGCGCTGTTTTTTGTCTTGCCAATGATTGGGCGCAAAGCGGCGCCCTTTGTCAAATCCTGCTTTTCAAGCGTTTTTGTCATATTACCAACCATAGCCTAGGCTAAATTAAAAAAACAGTGCTCGGATGTTTAGCTTTGCGGCAAGGACGGCCATGCTGCCATTTTGGCTTGGCATCCCAGTTTCTGGATAAAAAATCTAAAATCAGCATGAAAAAATTATTGACTACTTGTTTCGCCCTGCTTTCGGCAATGGTGCTGTTTGGCCAGTCGTCGGCAGGTTTTTGGAGTGTATCGAACCGCTCTGATTTTCAAAGGCCGGCTTTCATGCCGCAGTCTTGCAGCGTGCTCTCCCTCGACCTTGATGCCATGCGCAGCTACCTCCGCCACGCACCGCTGGAGAACACGGCTGCTGCGCAAAACGAGGCACTGGACTTGGTGCTTCCGATGCCAGATGGCAGCCAGCAAACCTTCCTTGTTTGGGAGTCACCCATCATGGAGCCGGGCTTGGCTGAGCGCTATCCAACCATCAAAACCTTTGCGGGACGCAGCAAGGAAAATCCAAATGTCCGTGTGCGGTTCGACTATTCTCCTGCGGGCTTCAATGCGATTTTCGATACTGAGCGGGGCATTGCGCACATCGCACCCAATAACACGGACGAGCAGGTGTACCTCAGTTTTTATCAAAACGAAGTGGATTTCACCACTGCCGAGGCCAACGAGTTCCATTGCGAAGTAAAGCACAGCGCAGAAGAGGTAGCTCAATTTACGGAAAGCTTCAATATTGGGAACAAGGACAGGGCCTCGGTTCCAGTTGACCTCTATACCTATCGCTTGGCCGTGGCCACCACTAGGGAATACTCACAGGACTATGGCAACACTGTCACTTCCGTAATGGCCAACGTCGTTACAGTCGTTGATAAAATCAATTTTGTTTTTGAGCGGGATGCGGCTGTTCGTCTGCTGCTGATTGCCAATACCGACCAGGTTTTCTTCTTCACCAGCCCTGACCCTTATACCAATGGCAACACGCAGGACATGATTGGTGAAAACCCCGATGTGTTGAACAATGCCTTCACCGTGGATGGCTATGATATTGGCCACGTTTTCGGTACGAACGGCGGCGGCTTGGCCAATTTGGCAGGTGTTTGCAATGGCAACCCCATTGCCTCGTTCCCAAAGGCGAGGGCTGCTTCCTGTAAGTTTGGCCCTTATGACGGTCCACTGTTTTACATCGTGGCTGGCCACGAAATGGGTCACCAATTCAACGCCACACACACTTTCAACTCTTGCGACAACGAAAACGAAACCCCTGAAACCGGCTACGAGCCGGGCAGCGGTTCCACCATCATGTGCTACAACGGCAACGGCGTTTGTGGCGTCAACCACGTGCAACCGACCAGTGACCCATTTTTCCATGTCAACTCCATGCTGCGCATGCAAGAGTTTACCAGGGTGGCATCGGGCAGCACGTGCAAGCAGGTGGTTGCCGAAGGCAATGAAATGCCAGAGACCACCATCCCAATAGAAGGCGGGTTTTTCATCCCAAAATCAACGCCTTTCAAGCTGACGGGCAGCGCCTCGGATGTGAACGACCCCACCAGTGAGCTTACCTATACTTGGGAGCAATACGACCTTGGCCCTTGGAGCACTTTGGGCAGCCCGATTGGCACGGCGCCGCTCTTCCGTTGGTATCCGCCATCGAGCAGCACTACCCGCATTTTCCCTAAAATTGAGACCATCATCAGCAATACGAACGATATTCGGGAGGTGCTGCCAACCACGACCCGTGAGCTGACCTTCCGTTTTGTGGCAAGGGACAACCACAATGATGCGGGCGCATTCAATTACGATGAAATCAAGTTCAACAGCACAGCCGCAGCCGGGCCGTTCCTCGTGACTTATCCGAACGCTGCTGCGACTTTCGCCGTGGGCGAAAATGTGAACGTGACTTGGGATGTGGCCAATACCAACCTTGCCCCTGTGAACTGCCAAAAAGTGAACCTCCACCTCAGCACGGATGGCGGCTTGACCTACCCAACCCTGTTGGTAGCGAATGTGGACAATGACGGGGCTGCTTATGTCGTAATGCCCAATTTGCCGACCACCACGGCCCGCATCCGGGTGGAGGCAGCGGACAATATCTTCTTCGATATTTCCAACCAAAACTTCACCATTACCGCACCTACTGGCCCCGGCTTCATCTTCACCACCGACCCAAGTCAGGGCGGCCTGGCTTGCGATGAAATCAGCTTCGAGCTGAACACGGCGGCTTATGAAGGCTTTGCTGACCAGGTAACTTTTAGCGTCGTTGGCCCACCCAATGGCATGACCTTTAGCTTTAACCCGACCACAGTGACAGTTGGCCAATCTTCAATACTGACCATTAATACAAGTGGTTCTACAACAACTGGCTTGGTTTCGGTTATTGTTCAAGCATCCGCTACTGGATTAGATGACCAAACCAGGTCTTTGGAACTGAACGTGGTGGACACTGACCTTTCGGGCATTGCGGCAAGCGGCCCAGCTGATGGCGCTGCTGGCCAAAGTACCTTGCCTACCTTTGCTTGGACTGACCTGCCCAATGCGGATTTTTATGATATAGAATTAGCAACCGACCCAGGTTTCACGCAAATCATTGACAGCGAAACAGGTCTGACTTCTGCCACTTATGTTCCAACGGTAACTTTGGAAGACGGCACTGTTTACTACTGGCGCATCCGTGCCACCAATGCTTGCAATGATGGCGATTTTGCTGACCCATTCAGCTTCCAAACAGCTGCCCAAATCTGCAATACCAAGGCAAGCAGCGGCGACCAGAACAATATCAATATTCCAACGGCTGGAACGCCTACCATCACTTCCACCATCAATTTTGCCCAAGGCGGAACCATCTCAGACGTGAACGTGAAAAAGATTAAAGGCAAACACTCCACACTCCGCTACCTTGAAATCAGGCTGAAAGGCCCTGATAACACCAGCGTGGTACTCATGTCTGCCCCATCTTGCAACGGTGAAAACCTCGACAATGGCTTCAATGACGAGTCGCCTACTTCGCTGGTGAACTGCCCAACTGCTGGTGTCAGCTATAAGCCAGTGGGCACTTTGGCCAATTTCATCGGCAAAAACTCACAGGGCGACTGGAAACTAGAAGTTGCAGTGATTGACTCGGATGGAGAGGGTGGCAAATTGGAAAATTGGGAGATGGAAGTCTGCGCTGGCCTCAGCTCGGCCAACCCAATCCTTATCACGAACGAAACTTTGGGCGTGCCGCCAAGTGCCACGAACTTGATTTACAAGAACACCCTAGAAGCCACGGACGCCGACAACCTGCCAAACGAATTGGAATTCACCATTGTGACCAATACGCAGCATGGCCAGGTAAAACTGAATGGCCAAGCACTCGGCGTTGGTGGTCATTTCACAATGTGGGATGTGTATGCTAGCAAAGTGTCCTACACCAACACCGACCCGAATGCACTCACCGATTATTTCACCTTCTCCATCAACGACAAGGAAGGTGGCTACTTCGGTACACCTCGGTACAATATCGAAATTGACCCAAATGCCGTCATTGGCGCAGCGGGCGATAAGGGCAAAGGTGAAGTCGCAGTCTATCCGAACCCAGCAACAGACGAAGTGCGGGTAATGCTTGGTAACGGTGCTGGCACCGCCATTTCGGCTTCCTTGATGGATGTGCAAGGCCGCTCGGTGCCCATGTTTGCGAAGGGAATCGGCAGCAACAACCTGAACCTGAACGTGACGCAAACCGCTCCTGGGCTTTACTTCCTGCAAGTAAAAACCACGGAAGGTTTGTTCGTTGAGAAAATCGTGATTGAATAGGCAGTCACCCATAAAACGAGCCGGGCACGTTGATGAACGTGCCCGGCTTTTTCATTGAGCAACTGGCAAAACATACATTGACAAACATGAAATACCTCATCACAGGCGCCACGGGTTATATCGGCACGCAACTCACCAAACGCCTTGTTGCCGAAGGCAATACCGTGCATGCGCTGTACCGCAGCGAGTCAAAAACCACGGAACTGAAAAACCTGCAGAACGTCATCCTGAAAAAAGGCGACCTGCTCGACAAGCCGAGCTTAGATGCCGCCGTGGCAGGCTGCGATGCGGTGTTCCATGTGGCTGCTTTCGCAAAACCTTGGGACAAAGACCCTCGCACCTTTTATGAATACAACCTCGAAGGGGCCGTCAATGTGTTTGAAGCTGCGCAACGGGCGGGTGTTCGCCGCATCGTTTTTACATCCACGGCAGGCACAATGAACCCCTCGCAGCCCGGCAAGCCTTCCATTGAAGATGCACCACGTTTGATGGACTATTTCACCGACTACGACCGCAGCAAGGGCCAGGCCGAGGAAGCTGCCAAGCGCATGTCCGGCAACGGCATGGACATCGTGATTGTGAACCCCAGCCGGGTTTATGGCCCCGGCCTGCTCAGCGACAGCAACGGTGTGACGAGGATGGTGCGCATGTACCTCGATGGCAAATTCCGGCTACTGCCCGGCGATGGGAACAGCATTGGCAATTATGTTTTCATTGACGACGTGGTGGAAGGCCACCTGCTTGCCATGCAAAAGGGCAGGGCTGGGCAGCGGTACATCATTGGCGGAGCCAACGCCTCCTTCAATGAGTTTTTTTCCGTTTTGGCTGCCCTTTCGGGCAAAAAGCAGCGCATGATTAAAGTGCCCCTGCCCGTGATGAACATTGCCGGGCACCTGATGGAATGGCGGGCTAAACTAACGGGAACGCCCCCAGTTTTGACGCCACCCTGGGTCAAACGTTTCCATTATAACTGGGAGCTTTCGATAGAAAAAGCGAAAAAAGAATTGGGCTATGAACCACTTTCCTTGGAGCAAGGACTGGCCAAGACGGTGAAGTGGTTGGGGTGAAAGTTTGTATCTTTGTAGCGCTATGAGTGAACAGGAAAAAAAGGAAATACGGACGTATCTTGACCGACGTGAGCGAATATTAAAAGGTCGCCTCCAATACTATACGAGATACCGTCTTGAAATCAAAGAAGGCTCGGCCTATGCTGATGCTCAAATAAACGCATATCTTGATGAACTCAGGCTAATCTGGGAAGCTAAAGAAATCTTGAAAATGACTGAAACAACTGCCGCCGTCAAACTCAAACCACGAGATTTTGAGTCATATTTCCTTGAGTACCAACTACTGAGCACAGAGATTGAAATTAATGCCTATTGGAAACGGATGGACGAAATTGTCGCCAATATGAGCGATGAAGAGAAAAAAACCTTCTTTTCACAGCTGGATGAAAGCCTCTCCAAGGAAATTGAAGAATCGAGAAAAGAACGACATAGAATAGCCGCATCGTTGCCCAACACAGAGGAATACGAAAAGCTTCGCAAAGTTTTGAACAAATAAAACATTATTGATGAACCATCTCATCGCCCCTTCCGTACTCGCCGCCAACTTCCGCAACCTTCAGTCTGACTTTGACTTGGTCAACCGAAGTGAAGCGGACTGGTTCCATGTGGACATCATGGATGGCCGCTTCGTCCCCAATATCAGCTTCGGCATGGACATCGTGAAAACGATGAAAAGCATGGCCGAGCGCCCGCTCGATGTGCATTTGATGATTGTGGAGCCGGAGAAGTACATCGGCGAATTCATCAAAGCGGGTGCGGACGTCATCACCGTGCATTATGAAGCCTGCACGCATTTGCACCGCACCATTCAACAGATTAAGGAAAGCGGTGCAAAAGCAGGCGTGGCCTTGAACCCGCACACGCCTGTCAGCCTGCTCGACGATGTGCTCGAAGACTTGGACATGGTGCTGGTCATGAGTGTGAATCCCGGCTACGGCGGCCAGAAGTTCATTTACAATAGCTTGCTGAAAATCAAGCAGTTGCGGGAGATGTGCATCGTGAAAAACCTGAATACCTACATCGAAGTGGATGGTGGCGTGGGTCTTCAAAATGCCGAGGAAATCCTAAAGGCCGGAGCCGATGTGCTCGTGGCGGGCAGTAGTGTTTTCCATTCAAAAGACCCGTTGGATACCATTTCGAAGCTGAAGGCGATCGGCAAGGGCGAGGTTTGGGTTTGAGGTTTCTTAAAGAAAACCCAACGAACCTGCGAAAAACGGTTCAGCCCGTTTTACTCCAAAACATTTTCATGCGGCATATTTTCATCATTTTGGGTTTGTTCTTCGCTTTTTCGGCCTACGGCCAAAAGGGCAAACCCACCGTGCCGACCACGCCCAAACCGCCCACCATACGCCCGAACATTCCAGCACCTACCACACGCCCGTTGCCCAATGCGAAGCCCGGTGCTCAGCCTCCTCAGAATGCGAGTGATTTCATCAATATCTTGTTTTCGGATGAGTTCAGCTTCAACCTCATCGGCCTCGATACGCTCAAAAAGCTGAACGGCGACGTAGAACTGAACCAAGATGACATCTACCTTTTTTGCGACAGCGCCATCATACTGAACAGTCAAAGGGTGGCGGCCAAGGGCAATTTCATCTTGCAGCACGGCGATTCCACGACCATTTTCTCCGACTCGGCCCTTTACCAAGCCGACAAGCGAATCGCCGACCTCTTCGTGAACGTCTCCCTCGTGCGGGGCAACCAAAAACTCTTCACCGACCACCTCACGTATGACGCCAATACCAAAATCGCCCGCTATACCACGGGCGCTACCCTCACCGACGACTCCACTTACCTGACCAGCGTGAAAGGTTATTACCACACGGCCACCGATGAGATTTTCTTCCGGGAGAAAGTGGTGGTGGAAAGCCCGGATTTCACCCTTCGCACCGATACTTTGAAGTTTTTGGCAGATGTGAAAACGGTCATTTTCGTAGCACCCACGCTGATTTTGCAGGACACGGCCAAGATTTACACCGAGGGTGGCTTTTACAATATTCCGAATAAAAAAGGCTCGTTCAACAAGAACCCACAGTACCTAAAAGGCGACCAAAAAGCTTGGGCGCAGCGCATGGAATACGATGGTTTCAAAGAGGAAATCACCCTCATTGGCGATGCGCATTTTGAGGACAGCACCACCAACGCCACTGCCAACCGCATTGTGTATAACGAGCGCACGGGCGTCACCGTCCTGCAAGGCAATGCCCATATCGTGGACGACAAGCGCAATATCACTGGCGACACGGTCACCTATGATTCCAAGAAAGGCACTTACGCTACCCGTGGCCGGGCGCATATCGTGGATGGTTCCCAAATCCTCGATGCACATAAAGTGGACTATGACAAAGACCGGGAAGTGGGCATAGCGCAGGGCAATGTCATTTTGCAAGACACGACAGAAAAACTGACCGTGGTCTGCGAATTTGCGGAGCACAGCAAATCCAAGAACTACTTCAAAGCCAGTGGCGGCAAAACGGGCAGGCCGCTGCTCATCAAGGAAATAGACAAGGATTCCATCTATATCAGCGCCGATACGCTCCTGTCTTTTGAGCCGGTGGACACCTTGGCTGCCGCCAAAACGGATAGCCTAATAGCATCGCCTTCCGATTCTGTTTCGATAAAAAACGAGGTGCCAAGTGTGGCACAAAAACCGGATAAGCAACCCGTTAAGAAGCCCAAAAAACAAGCGGAGCCAGCTATCCCACAGAAGTTGTTCGAAATCCCCACGGTAAAAGACAGCCTGCAAACACCTCCGCCCGCAGTTAAAGACAGCCTAAGGACCGACAGTTTGGCAATGGCCCCTAATCCCGAGGTTTCGGGACAGGTTCCGCAATCCGCAATCCGCAATCCGCAATCCAAAGACAATCGAATCATTCTCGCCTACCACGACGTCCGCATTTTCAAGAGCGACCTCCAGGCCATTTGCGACTCACTATCTTACAGCAGTTTGGATTCGACCTTCCGGCTGTTCCAAAAGCCACTTATCTGGTCGGACACCTCGCAGTTTTCCGCCGACACGGTTAGAATCCAATTGGCCAACGACAAGATTGATAAGATTTTCCTACGGCAAAACAGTTTCATCGTCAACTCACCGGACGAGTTCTTTTTCAACCAAATCAAAGGGAAAAACAGCGTGGCCTTGTTCGACAGCAGTGAGCTGCGCAAGGTGCGGGTAGAGGGCAATGCCGAGTCGGTCTATTATGCCCTCGACGACGACAAGGCGTACATTGGGGTGAACAAGACGATTTGCAGCGAGATGTTGATTCTCTTCGGCAACAACGAAGTGGAAGGCATCAAGTTCTATACCCAGCCCAAGGCCACCCTTTTTCCCATGGAAAAAGCCGACCACGAGGGACTGAAAATGCCCGGTTTCAGTTGGCAAATTGAGCGCAGGCCCCAATCGGTGGAGGATTTATTGAAACCCAAAGTGGTAGCCCTGCCACTGAACCCAACGACAGTACCGACTGCTCCTGGGCCTTCCGTAGAAGGAGAAAAGAAGGAGAGCGGGAAGTAGGGGAAATGGGGATTACGGCTGAATAATCCTCTGCCTGAACTTCGCCACCAACGGCTCGCCATTGCCAAAAGGCAGGTACAATTCCAAATTCGGGCAACCGTCCAAACGGGGTACCACCACCTTGCCGCCTACCTTGTACTTCTCATCCAAGGTCGTTTTGCGAAGCGAATAATTGGCCCAAAAATCCACGGAAGGCGGCATGACGGGGGCGGGTAGGGGAGGTGCCACATAGGTGCTGATGAAGACGTTATTGTTGGAATTGAAATTATTGCTGTTGTTATCGTTGTTGTTCCCGCCATTATTGTTATTATCCGACACGACGGCGGCTACAACGCCTACCGCTGCCACGGCCCCCACCGCTATGGCGATGTTCTTCGCATTGGCTTCATGGCGGCTGGCATCAATTTCTTGTTTCAGCAGCACCCATTCAGGGTCGGCGGCGAGCCGGGTAGGGCCATCTTCGCCACACCTGATGTAGATGTTTTCTGGAGCCACCAAGATGGATTGCTTGCCCCAGTTGGTGAGCTCCACATCGAAAACAAGGTCGTTTTTGTTGTAGGTGTCGAAATAGACCTGCGCATCCAAGCTGTCTTTTCCGAGTTGGATGATTTGGCGGCCATAGCTCCATTTCACTTCGGCAGTTTCGTCGGCGTCCATGCGCACGATGGTACGGGGCGTGCAGGCAATGAAATTGCTGGCAAGGCCAATCAAGAGTAAGAGTTTAGGTAACAGTCGCATGATAGTGGTGATTTAGTTAGGAATACGGCAAAGTTAGGCGAGGCGTTTTTTAAAATGCGTTAAGGGACATTAGGGTAATGTTAAAATGGGTGGGGACGCTGCGTGGCGCTGTTTCTTTTTGTGCAGAGGTGGTGCAGGTTGGTGCTGCTTTGATTTCAGTTGGAACACTATTGCCCACTGACTTCATGCGCTGGCAAGAATGAATAGAAGATATAAATACATCCCATAATTGATAAGGCTAAATTCACTGCAAAGCAGATTAAGGCTATTTTTCTTTTGTCCTTTTTTAAAAAAGAAAGAATTAAGTAAAATAGGGTGCCCGAAATACAAAGCCCTAATCCAAGAACACCTGAAAAGACGACTATATCTCTAAGAAGTTCTTTGTCCTCGTGTGTTTTAATTATATGCAAATAGAATTTACTCAGTAATAAAAATTGCAGCAAAACAAAATTTAGTATAACCAATTTATAATGAAGGTTTTTCATTTTATTATCCGCTAACTTTGTTTCAAATATTTTGACAAAATTGTCTAGAGAGTGAGGTGGTGACTTCAAGTCACCGCCTCACTTGGCACACATCAAATGTTTCGCTCCTCTCCTGCCTGATAAACTAATACAGTTTCAAACGATTCACCACTTTTTTCGTGCCGAACACTAATCTGTATTAATCCTGCAACAGTGGGTTTGTAATTTAGTTTGAACATCCCGTTTTCACGTTCAAAGCTTGTCCAATTGTCATTTGCATCAATTAAGGCAACCTCATAAGCCCTTGGTACTTCGATTTCGAATAAGTAAGGCTTATTTAAAACAAGCATTTTCTCTAAGGGGATAACTTCAACAGAAACGTAGGTGCCGATGTTATAGGCATCAGGAAAACTGATTTTTTTGCTTGAATTGACAGCTTTATAAACTGCTTTTCCATCGAACCCCAAATTAAACAATGCAGGTTCGATGTAGGGCATTTTTTCAAAATCTCTTTTACTAGGGCAAGCACTTAGTAAGCAATCCGCATCTTCAGGCAAATGGTTAAATATTGCCTCAACCGGTGATACATCAAACCAATAGTCGTCAAACTTCTTTTTGGAGACTAATTTATTTTTCACATTCTCTCCATAGCCCTGCCCCCAAGTGGCATCAAATATTCTCCAAACTCCATTGATTTTAATGATGTTCCAAGCGTGGTCGGTGTCATTAAATTGCTCATTAGGAACATATCCGTATCCTTTTGCATAACCAGCTACTTTCCTGATTTCAAGCCCCATCTTTTCACCAAGTACAAGAAATAAACTACTGAATCCATCACAAACCGCCTTTCTATCCGCCAGTACTTCCTCGGCAGTTTTTGACTCAAGGTTATTATTGTAAGCATAATCGTCATATCGAATATTGTCGGTCAGCCAGATATAGATGGCTCGTGCTTTTTCAATATCATTATTTGAGATAGAAGCTAAATAATTGGCAAGACTATCAATATTATTCTCAGATTTCGATGAGCAATTTCTTGCCTTGCTATCAATACTTTTAAAAGGATTAGAGGGAAGTGGTTGTAGAGAATACCCCTTGTTGGCGCTTTGGTTCTGTTTACCTTGATTACTGAGATTCAAACGCTTGGATTTCTTGGAAGGTACTGGAGAAGGTGTTTCATCTGAATCATCTTTAAACATGGTCGTCAATTCAGTTAAAAGCGACTTATAATCCTCCACTTTAAAGCCTCTATAATAACCCCATGTTCCGATTACCATGATAGCTAAAAAGAAGGAATAAACAACGAATTTAAAGAATGTTTTCATGGAAAGTTATAATTTGAGGTGGCACCCAAACAGGTGCCACCTCTTTTCATTATTCACTCTTTTTCTCCTCTTCCTTCACCACCTCCGCATTCTCCGCCCCCTTCAAATAGCTCGGTAAATTAAGCCCCGCCATATTGAAAAGGTCGTTGAGCGGTGGCACGGTCTTCATCATGCCGGAGACGAAATTGGCGGTTGACGAGTTGCCGTTTTCGCCGCCACCGTTGCCGGAGTCCCATACTGTGATTTTGTCAATCTTGATGTTCTTCACGGCCTCCACCTGCGTCTTCACGAGTTCAGGTAGCTTCTCGATGAGCAAGAGTTGGAAGGCTTTGGTCGGGTCGCCGCCCGCAGCCGCCACCACTTCCTTGTAACCCTCGGCCTGCTTGGTCAGTATCTCATACAGACCCTTTGCCTCGGCCTCCATCTTGGCGTAGATAGCATCGGCCTCGCCCTTTGCGTTCTCCCGGATGCGCTCGGCCTCGGCCTGTGCCTCGATGATGGCCCGTTGCTTCGCAATTTCGGCGGGAATCACGATGTTCGCAATCTGCGTGCTGCGCTCCCGCTCCGAACGGGCAAGCTCGGCTTTTTGCTCCGCAAGGTAGGCTTCCTCCATTGCACGTGCCTGCTGTACCTTCTCGGCGGTGATGGCGATGCGGTTCGATTCAGCCTCCTTCTCCCGGCGCAAGGCATCCGAACTGGCGATGCTGATTTTCGCCTCGTTCTCGCCCTTGATGGCGATGGCGTTGGCCTCGGAAGTCTTCACACGGGTGTCACGCTCGGCTTCCGCCTTACCGATGGCCTCGTCCTTTGCGGCAGCAGCAATGCTTACTTCCCGGTCTTTTTGCGTGACGGCAATCTTCACGTCCCGGTCACGGTGCGTCTCCGCAATTTGCGTGTCCTTCTCCCGGTCGGCGAGGGCCTTGCCCGTTTCACCGATTTTCTCTTGCTCCGCAACAGAGATTTTCGCTTCGTTGATGGCCTTTGCGGCGGCCTCCTTACCCAGTGCAGCGATATAGCCCGACTCGTCGGTGATGTCCGTCACGTTGACGTTGATGAGCTTCAGACCGATTTTCTTCAACTCGCTGTCCACGTTCTTGGAGATGTTTTCGAGGAACTTGTCCCGGTCGGAGTTGATTTCCTCGATGGTCATCGTCGCAATGACAAGGCGCAATTGCCCGAACAGAATGTCCTTGGCCAGTTCCTGAATATTGTCATAATGCAGGCCGAGCAACCTTTCCGCTGCAGTGTTCATGTTCTCCGGCTCCGTCGAAATGGCAATCGTGAACCGACAAGGCACATCCACCCGGATGTTCTGGCGGCTGAGCGCATTTTTCAGGTTGGCTTCAATCGAAATCGGTTTCAGGTCGAGAAAGGCGTAGTCCTGTATCACGGGCCAAACAAATGCGCCACCGCCGTGGATACATTTGGCGGAGGTGCCGCCCGTTTTACCATAAATCACAAGGATTTTGTCGGAGGGGCAGCGCTTGTACCTTGAGATAAGCGCCAGAAAAGTGATGAACGTGACGAGTGCCGCCACAACAATGATGATAATCGAACTCATATTATAGAGGTTATTGGTGACGAAATTTTGTGATGCTGGATGCTGGGTTCTGGATGCTAGATGCTGGATACTGGATAGATGTTGCGTTGGGCGAGTATCCAGCATCTAGTATCAAGAATCTAGTATCAAGAATCTAGAATCAAGCATCTAGTTTCCGAGTCAATGCCGACCACCTTGGCTTTGCTGCTGGAGGGGATTTCGGGGCCATCGGTCATGGCTTCCAGTTCGTGGGTAGCGCCTTTTACGCTGACCAGCACTTTGCCACGACCCTGTCGGTTGGCAGGGATTTTCAGATAGACCTCGGCCTCTTTGCCAATTGCGCTTTCCAACTGAAAACTATTATCCTCGGAGAGGCGCTGGAGTTGTTTTATCAGGATGAAAAACATCCATACAAAGCCCAGTCCCACCAGCACAGCGACGCCAATCAATTGGAAGTGGTTGGCAAGGGCGCTGTAAAGGCTGATGCCCGTCCAACTGAAGCCCAGCAGGAAATTGATGAGGTTGCGGAGGGTGAAGACCTGAAAGCCTGCGCCATCGTGGCCGCTGCCGTCGTCTATGCTGCCATCAAAGCCATCACCGTGGTGGCCGCCCGCAAAGGTCATGATGGTTTGGAGCAGGAAAATGAGGCTAGTCGGTATGGCAACATACCAGAAAGTGCGGAGTAGCGGTTCGAGAGTATTTAACATTTCCATAACACAAATCTACTCCGTTTGCCGATGAAGGTTTCGATTTTTCGATGAAATCACGGCTACGGCGCATTTTCGTAGGCAATGTCGGAATGAACGCCTTTTTCCGTCGATCGCCAAAAATAGGCTTTGCGGCGGCGGTAGTCAATAGCGATTTGAAAATCTATCATAAACACGGTGCCGAGGATGCCATCCAGCCGGGTTTTGATGGTCTGATTCAATTCGGTGAGGTCGGAGAGGATGATTTCCAAGGAGTCCGCAGCGAGGTTTCCGATGGAAAAACCTGGGGCAAAACCAGCTTTGTACTGCCTTGCTTCCGCCGTCAAACTTGCGATTTTGATGCTGCCCCGCTGTTGGAAATGCGCTGCGGGTAAAGTCCCATCCTGGAGGTGATTCCGCTCGGAGCCAGTATCGAAGGCCATGCGCAGGCGTTTGTCAGCCAAATTGACGAAGGCAAAGGGCAGGTGGTCGCTGAATTGGAGGTCAATGGAGTCGGTAGGCGGCGGGCTGCCCGACCATAAAACATGGGCTGCGGTCTTGGCATTAGCAATGGTCAACTCCCGACATTCAAAGTCCAGTTTCCAAATGGTGTTTTTCAGGACCTCGTAGCCGATGATGCCATGTATGGGTATTTTTTTGATGTTTTCCATCATGGAAAGGTCGAGCAGGCTGGCCGAAACATTGGGCAATTTAATGCCAGCTATTTCAATCTTATCCGTCCAAGCGGAGGCGGATGTCATCGTTTGGCCATTAAACCCCATTAATTCCGACTCGGCCACTGCGAGAAGCTCCTCTTTGTAATACTTGTTGTTCAGTATCAGGCTTGGGGCGCCTGTGTCAAACAGGAAATGGCCTTTTATGCCGTTCACTTTGGCCTCGATAAAGACCAATTTACCGACGAGGTGAATGGGCAAGGTGGCCATCGTGTTTTGGCTCCATAATTTCGATAAAAACAATAAAACGAATAAAGCCACCTTAAATAGCCTATTTACTTGCAAACGGACAATAGCTGCCCCTGCAAGCCGGATGCGGGTGTTTCCAACTTTCATTTCGGGTGATTTAAGTAGTTATGAGTTATGAGTGATGAGTGATGAGTTGGAGCAACACTTTGTCATTTGGTGCGCTGTCAAACATCAGAACCTTAACTATTTCTCAGAACTTACTTGTAAACTTATATTGGCGAAAGCCCAGCGTGGGTTTCAGCCGATAAGTTTATTCATACCTCGATTTGAGGCTGCAAAGAAAAGGGTAGGACGGACTATTTGAAACATCCGGTTTGTGGATGAGTGGTAGTCCGGTCAGCGGCTATTTTTGATGTATTGAATATCCTAAAACTAGGTAGTGGTTCCACAAGCCTTCTTTCGTTTCCAGCAGGATATTGTAATTGGTCGGAATCTTATCTTCATAAAGCAACATTGTGTCGGAGCTGATATTTATCTGTTCGGAATGGCCATTGAACTCAAAATTAACGTGCTTGGTGCGTCTGCTTTTACCATGCGCACCAAATTTCGTGATGGGGCATTGTATCACCACAACTTGTTTATCCTGCACGATAAGACGGTTGGCGGTGTCCCAAACGATCTTAGCTAACAAGCCAAAACTGAAGAAGGAGGCGAACAAGTATAAAAAAAGAGAAATGCCGATTCCCTGAAGTTCATGACTAAAAGTATTCGGGTTGTTCCAAATTTTTGAGATAGTGCTTTTTCTTAACCCAAGTACCAGAATACCTCCCAGTATCGGTATCAGCATGACAAAGACTAAATACCTAATATCTGTTCCGATGTAGTTGGGCCTGGTACAATTATAGATTAGCCAGGCAACTATACATGCCACCAACAATCGTTCTCGCAGTTTTTCTTTTTGCTGTTGTTTGGGGTCGTCTTGCGTGATAGGTTGCACTTTTGGTCGCTTTTTCATGTTGAAATGAAATAGTTCAATATACTGGCTTCATTAATGAAACGCTTGCCTGTCTTCAGTTTGACCAAGCATTGATTTTTATCAATGGCAAAGATGATGCTTGTATATGAAGAGTGATGACAGTCATCGGAAATTGCCAAGAAAAATTACCGTATGATTAAAGAAGTCACAGGAGACATCCTTCTCACAAATGCAGCTGCCATCGCTCACGGCGTGGCACCAAACGACCATTTCGATTCAGGCTTGGCATTGAGCCTGCGTGAACGCCAGCCAGACCTCTACAAGGATTTTCGCCACCATTGCAAAGTGCACAGCCCCAAAACAGGCAGTGCTTGGTTTTGGAAGGGCGAGGGGCAGCAGGTGGTCAACCTTTTCACGCAGGCACCCTCTTCGGGGCATGGTGGCCATCCAGGCAAGGCGCACCTCAACGATGTGAACCACGCACTAAAGGAACTCGCCAAAATCGCAAAGGCCGAAAACCTCGAATCCATTGCCCTGCCCCGGCTCGCAACGGGCGTTGGCGGCTTGGATTGGCAGGACGTGGAGCCTTTGGTGAAAACGCATCTTGGCGAGTTGGGTATCCCAATTTTCGTCTATACCACCTTCGTTAAAGGGGTGGCTGCAAAGGAATGAGCGAGTAAAAATCCACTACATAGGAACGGTTGGCAAACTTGGTGCATCTTTAGCCCTTGACACAAAATTGCTTTTACAGGTTTCAACAGCCAAGCCCAATCGTTCCGTATGGATTTGTCAAAGAAAATCGGCCTGATTCTTTCGCCCATTTTATTCGTAATCATGCTTTTGGTGCCTCCGCAATGGGGGCTTAGCCAAGACGCTTGGCACGTGCTAGCCATGGCAGCGCTAATGCTAGGCTGGTGGATAACGGAGGCGCTGCCGCTGCCTGTAACCTCATTAGTGCCATTATTGCTGCTGCCGTTGCTGGGCATTGCCCCTACCAAAGAGATTGCCCCTGCCTACGGCGACCCCGTGGTTTTTCTTTTCTTGGGTGGGTTCTTGCTGGCCTTGGCTATGGAACGCTGCAACTTGCACCGTCGCATTGCCCTCACTATTGTCCATTTCACGGGGACGAACGCCAACGGCATCGTGCTGGGATTCATGGCTTCCACGGCACTGATGAGCATGTGGATAAGCAACACAGCCACCTGCATCATGATGCTGCCCATCGCCATGTCCATCATCAATTTTTTGAATGAAACGCAGGGTGGCAATTCACCGGGCATGGCCAATTTTTCCAAGTCCATCATGCTCGGTATCGCCTATGCGGCCAGTATCGGGGGCATGGCCACGCTCATTGGCACACCGCCCAATGCCGTTTTCAAAACGCAGATGATGGACAACGGCTACGAGGTCAATTTCTTCGACTGGATGCTCGTTGGAACTCCCTTGATGGTACTCTTGATACTGGCGGTTTATTTGATAAACGTGAAACTGCTGTATCCCAACAAACTGGGTAAATTCGAAGGGGCAAGGGAACTGATACAAGCTGAACTGTCGGCCTTGGGCAAGCCCAGCAAGGCCGAAAAAAGGGTCTTTTGGCTGTTCATGCTGACGGTGCTGCTCTGGAT
>JADLHE010000570.1 GCA_020848965.1 Saprospiraceae bacterium | reverse complement strand
AGTATTGGCATTGGTGTCGAGCAAGGTGCCGCCGTATTCTTCGGGGATATGGCAGCCTAGCAGGCCGAGTTCGCCCGCTTTGTTCATCAGCTCCACTTGGTATTCGAGCTTGTGGGGCTTTTCGCCCGCTTCGGTGGCAAAATCCCGCACCATTTGGCGGGCCATGGCCTGCTCTTCGTTGATGTCTTCGGGGATGAAAGTATCGGCTGCGGCGCTCTCCTTGATGATGAATTCACCGCCTTTTAGGACGTTTGACTTGACAAGTGTGTCTTGCATGGTGCTGAACAGATTTGTATTGGATGAAATAAATTGGCGAATTTTCGCTGGCGAAGTTACAGCGGTGTTTTAGACAATGCAAGAATTGTGCAAAAAGATTTGGCGAATTTTCGCTAAAATTTTGCAATTGGTTTCAAACTGGTTGCACAAGTTCCATTTCGATAGCCAAGAAATCATCGAAACTACAATAAAACACCCATGAAAAAATTGCTTGATTTCAATGGCTTCATTACCTTGTGACGGCTTATTGGCATTTTTTAATCGCCCTAACGATAACTAAACCCAAGACCCATGACGCTGATTACACGTTTTCCGCTCATCGCAGTTTTCTTACTTGTTGCTACATTCCTTTTCGGTCAAAACCGTTTTCATGTGAAAGCGGATGCCTTGGGAAGTAATGACGGCAGCTCGTGGGCAAACGCCTTTACAGACCTCCAAGATGCACTATTGACTGCCGATTACGGGGACGAAATCTGGGTGGCACAAGGAACCTATTACCCTACGAACACCACAAACCGGGAAATCTCCTTTGAATTGAAGAATGGGGTGAAAATGTATGGGGGCTTTGCTGGCCATGAAATCTCGCTTGCACAAAGGGATATTGCAAACAATCCTACTTTATTGAGCGGTGATATTGGTGTGACGGGCGATAGCACCGATAATTCCTACACCATCTTATTCATTGGTACTTCCGACACGACGACCTTGGTGGATGGCTTGATATTCAAGTTTGGCAACGCCAATGGCCAAGCTGTGTTTGACCGCAACTTGGTCAGGTCTGGTGGCGCATTGTATATCATGGGCGAGAACAGCTATGCCTATCCCCATATTTGGAACTGCCGGTTCGAACACAATTATGCGTTGAAATTCGGCGGTGCTGCCTACGTCAACGGTGTCAACGGCTCAGTGGCGCCACAGTTCTACAATTGTGTCTTTGAATCGAACCATGCAGGTGCAGATGGCGGCGCTATTCGGCGTGACGGAGGCAGTTGGATGGAGGTCAAGAATGATTTTTGGAACTGTACTTTTCTGCGCAATTCATCCGGACATTCCGGTGGGGCTATACTTTACAGAGATACCGAGCGTACCGATACCACAGAATATATTGGATGCTCTTTTATAGAAAATTATGCAGTTCTTAATGGAGGTGGTATATCACAAATCGAAAATCGTGAAACTGGAACCAAAGTTATTATTTCCTATTGCAAATTCGAAAAAAATAAGGCTAGGAATGGAGGTGGGTACTATTACTTAACGAGTTTCGTACTGTATTCTGATTTTTTTCGAATCACGAGTTGCAAGTTTATCGAAAACATAGGAACTGGAAATGGAAGCGCTTTTTATATTGATACTTTTTTCTTAAATGACTCATATGAAAATGTATTAGTAGAGGATTGTGATTTTTTGAGAAATTCAGGTGGAGGGGGATTCGGAGCAACTATATTTCTTGCTCAAAATGATTTTGGAAGATATAATTTTACAGGATGCCAATTTCTAAACAATGATAATGCTGGTATGATTAGTATGGCATCTTCAACTCAAGAAGCATCCGTTATTAATAATTGTATTTTCAAACTTGATTCTGTGAGTAGTGGTATCGGCCAAAGAAACTACATAATTTCTATCAGTAGTCAAAGACTTTTCTGTTCAAACAGCATTTACATATACGGGGGGGGATTGAATAATTTCATATTCGACAGCCCGCTTGAGAATATTAATGCTCATGAAATTACTAATTGTACGATTATTAATCATGGGTCTCAAAATTCAGCGCTATATTTTTCAGGGAATTATAGTATTTCCAACTCGACAATTATAGTGGATTCAGTATTATATCCTCCCAACCATATCGCTGGGGATGTCATGAACATAAGCTCCAGCCTTTTGAGCGCCCAGGACTGCAGCTCGTTCTCATCCAATATCACCTGCTCCCCCAACAACCTCTTCTCCGCCGACCCCCTCTTCCTCGACACCGCCGCCCACGACTTCCGCCTCCACCCCTGCTCGCCCGCCCGCAACGCAGGCAGCAACGCCGCAGCACAGGCCGCAGGCCTAAGCACCGACATCGCCGGGCTGCCCCGCATACAAGAGGGCACCGTGGACATGGGGGCGCACGAGACGCCCGCCTTTTCCATCAACAGCGCCACGGTCACTGAGCAGCCCTGCACAACCAAGGCTCTCGGCACCGTCGAACTGGCGCTGGAATGGGGCTGCCCGCCCTTCTACCTCAGTTGGTCGGAGGCGGCAGGGGCCAGTGGCACGGGCTTTTCCGACACGGCCAGCGCCGTGCTGCAACTGCCCCCCGGTGCCTATTCCGTCACCGTTGTTGACGGGCGCACGGAGGCCGCCACCATCGCCTTCACCATCGTGCAGGCCACCCAGCCCAGCCTCGGCATCGAGGCAACCGACCTCAGCTGCGCAGTGGGCAGCGGGCCTTCCACGGGCGGCACGGCCACGGCCGTTCCCCTTGGCGGGGCGGGGCCATACGCCTTCGCCTGGTCCAATGCCCAAACAGGGGCCACGGTGACGGGGCTGCAGGCAGGCCCCATCGCCGTCACCATTACCGACGCCAACGGCTGTACGGCTTACGCCACCACGCTCATCGGGCAGCAGGGCAGTTTGCAAGTGGGCACCACCATCCAGAACCCGTTTTACTGTCCTGGCGAGGAGGTGGGCATTGTGGAGGTGCAGCCCATCGGTGGCACGCCGCCCTTTGCCTACCAGTGGGAGGGCCTGCCCTGGGAGCAGTCCCCGGCCCTCGACAGCATCGGCCCGGGCAGCTACTCGGCCACCGTCACCGATGCCCTCGGCTGCACGGGCGACGTGCAGTTCAGCTTCGGAGAACCGACCCCCGTGGCGGTCAGCGTGGCGATGGTGCAGCCTGCTTGTCATGGCGAAACAGGAACGGCTTCTGCCACGACCACGGGCGGAATGCCCGGCACTAACGGGACGGGTTACACCTATCTTTGGGACAACGGTGCAACCAGCCCAACCGTGCAACTGCCTCTAGGCCCACACACGGTTACGGCCACGGATGTGCACGGCTGCACGGGCACGGCCTCGGTGCTGGTAGTAGAGCCGCCATTGCTGACGGCCTCCGTTGCGGCGCAGCCGCAAACGCTCTGCTTTGGCGAAGCAAACGGGCAGTTGGCAGCGCTGCCGCAGGGCGGCACCCCGCCCTATGCCTACGATTGGGGCCTTGGCCAACCCATTGACAGTACGCTGACGAGCCTTGGCCCCGGCCCATATTTCCTTAACTTGACGGATGCCAACGGATGCTCGGCTACGGCCAGCGTCGGCATTGCGGAGCACCCGGAAATAACCCTCTTGGACAGCATCCAGAACGCCAGCGGCCCCACTGCTGCCGACGGAGGCGTGGCCATAACGGGCGTGTCGGGCGGTACGGGCGGCGGCTATGTTTTTGCTTGGAGCAATGGCGCCACCACGCAGGGCCTGGCGAACGTCGCTACGGGCGACTACTCGCTCACGGTTACGGACTCGCAGGGCTGCACGGCGTTCTTTTCGTTTTTTGTTGACTTCAATTCTGCGGCCAATTCACCCCAAGCCAACCCCTTCGGAGCGGCCATCGTGCCAAACCCTTCGGGCCGGGACAGCGGGGCGAGGTTGCAGCTCGCAAATGCGCACAATCAGCTGGTTTTCAGCGTCTTCGATACGAAGGGTAGGCTGGTGGAGGAAGGTGAGTTCGTCGGTGTTTCAGCGGAACTACCGAGGGGCCTTGCTGCGGGCAGCTACCGGGTGGTGCTGGCAAATGGCGAACAGCGGGCGGTGCTGAATTGGGTGGTGGAGTGAGGGATTCCGCTGGCTGAGCCATGCCCAAGCCTATTAGTTTTGGGGCAAATGCGGCGCAGGGTTGATGATATTGGTAAGGGTCTTAAAAAGTGGATTTGCACAAAACCTAATGGCATAGAGTATAAAGGCCCTGCCAGCAGTGGATTACCGCTCACTTTTAAAGCTAATCCTTACCAATTTCATCCGGTTCCGTCGCTCGCTGGGCACCACGAAGTCGTAGCCAGAAATCTGCACGGCATCCCGAAAGCGGAGTTGGAGTTCCTTGCGCTCGGTGCTCATTACGGCGT
Organism: Saprospiraceae bacterium; assembly: GCA_020848965.1. Lineage (GTDB taxonomy): Bacteria > Bacteroidota > Bacteroidia > Chitinophagales > Saprospiraceae > UBA6168. The sequence continues at coordinate 5,047 of JADLHE010000570.1, read as the reverse complement.
TTCGGTCATAATTTCCGTTGCCTCGCACCACGTATTCGCTCACGGAGTTTTCGTGCTTGATTTCATCGTTGTAAATCAGCCGGAGAGCCGATGGGGTTTTGGCGAGGAAAAAGGACGAATAAATGCCGTTGTCGTCCTGTGAGTATTGTTTTTTGTGCAGGATGTCCTTCCAATGCAAGCTGCCATCGGGGTGCATGGAAACGAGGAAGATGTCGTCGAAATAATAATCGGTGACGGGCCGGAACCCAGTGCGGCCATAAAAACTGGTGTTGGTGGCGCCGCCCCTCATCAGTTCTTTGTTCAGTTCGCCAATAAGGATGAAGCCGCCATCGGTTCGCATCACAATTCGCTGGACGGAAGCCTCAGGTATCCCCTTGTTTTTGCCCCGCTCTTTTTCGTTCAGTATGGCCACGAAATCATCATCGAAGGGGTAGAATTTCAAATTGACGCTGTCGGGTCGGGCCTGCGGCACGCTCAGGAAATAATACCCTTCCGAGCGGGTGGTATTGCCGTTGGAATAGAGGCCCCCGGCCTTGAGGGTGCTGTGCAGATTGTCGAAGGCGAATTTTACATCAAAAGTCTGGTAGTTTTTCATGGGCACTGTAATGCGCCGCAAAGTGCTGTCGGTGGCAGGGCCAAAATCCAAAATCTCCAGGTAATGCTCATGATTTCTTCCACCAAAATTGTCCTTGCTCAGGATGAAGCACATATTGCCCGCATTGTCAACGAGTGCTTGCTGGAAGTCCCGGTAAAGCACCAAGTCATCCAAGGCAAATGCCTTTTCCCAAAGCAGCTTCATCCGTTGCATATCAAAAGCGAGCGCATGTATTTGCGTTTGCTCCTGCACGTACCAAATCAAGGCGATGTTCTTGTCTTCAGAAAATTCAACCTCAAAGCTTGGGGAGTAAAGGGCTTGGTCAAAGCGCTTGATGGTGATGGAGTCAATCAGGTTGGCGGCGGGGCTGTAGCGGTGTATTTTCAGTATCGGGAGTAGTTTGCTGCGGAATTGGTAGATGAGGTTAAAGCCACCGCCCTGAGCCTGCACGGCGGCCTCAACGGCGGGTGCCTTGCGGTCCAGTTCCAGGTCTTTCTCCCAACTGAGGTGAAGGTTGGCGTCAAAGCCCTGCACTTGAAACTGCGTTCCCTTGTTCCTGAAAAGCAGGACGTTTCCACGTTCGTCGCCAAAAATATCGTAAGATACTTCGTCCCGCAAGTAGATAGGCTCTGATACGGTAACTGTTTGCGCAGCAAGGAAGCGTGGCAAGCCCAAGGCCATCATGGACCATAGCAAGTACTGGAAGGCATTATTTTTCATAGCAGAACGGAAGCGTTTTTAATATGGGCCTATCTCTCAGCAGGTGTCAATTCTTTGCCAAATTAAATTAAAAAAATGCAAATGGTGGGATTTGGTTTAAAACATTGTATCAAGAATGACGAAAAACAAGCGCAGGGCCATAAAATATACGTCAAGATTTGCCGCCGTTGAAAGCGTCCACGGCCCTGCGCACGCTACCATTCGCCATCAAAAGTGCTGCTGCGGCATCGTAAGGAAGTGCTGTGTAGTGCATGACCATCTTGGTGCCACGGTCGAGTAGTTTAGAATTGGAGAGCTGCATGTCCACCATCCGATTGTCTAGGACCCTGCCCAACTGTATCATCAAGCTGGTGGAAATCATATTGAGCACAAGCTTTTGGGCCGTGCCGGATTTCATGCGGGTGCTGCCCGTGACGAACTCCGGGCCTACCACCACCTCTATCGGGTAGTCCGCAGCGGCGGCGAGCGGGGAGTCCAAATTGCAGGTGATGCAGCCCGTGGAAATGCCGTGGCTACTGCATTCCATCAGGCCCCCGATGACATAGGGTGTGGTACCGGAGGCGGCAATGCCAATCACAAAGTCTTGATTGTCAATGGCGTAGGATTCAAGGTCGAGCCAAGCCTGCTTGGGGTCGTCCTCGGCGTTTTCCACCGAATTGCGAAGCGCAAGGTCGCCGCCTGCAATTATTCCTATCACCAAATCGGGCGATACCGAGTAGGTTGGCGGGCATTCGGAAGCGTCCAACACGCCCAAGCGCCCGCTTGTGCCTGCACCTATATAGAAGAGCCTTCCGCCATTTTTCACTTTTTCGGTGAGTGCTTCCACCAAGCGCTCAATGGCTGGCAATGCTTTCTCAACGGCCAAGGGCACTGTTTTGTCCTCGTTGTTGATGTGCTGTAGAAGCTCGGCCACCGTCATTTTTTCAAGGTGACGGTATCGGGAAGGGCTTTCGGTTATTTTTTGCATTGCTTCATGGATTCATTGCCTCACTGTTTCATATTTGAGCTGCGCAGCCATGAAACATGAACGCCAGTATTATTCTCTCAAAAATTCAAGTTCTTCGTCTTCGCCAATGCGGGCAACAACGGAGGGTTCCGACATGTCCTTGTCCATTTGCCGGTACCTCACCACGTGGTCTATGCCTTCAATGACAGCAGAGCTGATTTCGCCGAAATGCTTGGGGTAGGGGTGGTTGCCAATGCAAGCCGCCGTGGCCACTATCGGGCGGCCAAACTCCTCCAGCAGTTCGATGCAAAAACCATCACGAGGTATCCTGAAAGCAATGCTTCCTTCGCTGGATGCAGCGGCGGCAGGCAGGTCACGGGCTTGCTCGTAAACAACGGTCAGTGGGCGGGTATGGTAGTTCAGCAAGGTTTCGACCCTGGGGTGGATGTGCGATACGTGCCTTTTGACCATCGCCAAGGAGTCGGCAAGCAGCACGAGGGGCAGTTCGGGGGGCAGTTGGCGAAGTTCCCTTATTTTAGCCACGGCAACGGGGTTGGTGGCATCGCAGCCGATGCCCCAAATGGTGTCGGTGGGGAAGAGAATCAACCCACCGTTTTCGAGTGTGGCAATGATGGGGTCTAATAGGTAGTTTTGTACCATGCGTGTGCGATGGCTGGTAAAAGTTAGCATGAGTTTTAGGTATTTTAGTCGGTTTTGAGCGTTTGAAACTCATTAACAAACGTCAAACCTTGGCAAAGAATTATGGCGCAAGCAGCGCTGCGCAATTATTCCTTTACAATTCGCCTAACTGCTGACAAAAATCCAAAAAAATCCTGCCTATCTTGGCAGTTTTTACGGTCTATGTTCCGTGAAATCAATTTGAAATTGATTGGCAGGCAAGTAATTACTGCTGCCAATCCAGCGTTTTGGGCTTGAATGAAATAGGCATCCGAGGTTGAAACGAAAGTTTGCCCCAACTGTTCCTAAGTTTTGGCATTGCAGCCCGACATGCTTTCTTGGCCTAGCTGGTGCTTGGCAATACTGTTCAAACAGAAAAGTATGACAAAATTAGTCTCTTCAAAGAAAGCAATCTTGGCATTGGTGGCAGTAGTGGCCTTGTGGTCGCCGCTGTGGGCGAAGCACATCATTGGCGGCACCATCAACTATGTGTGCAAAGGCGGCGGAGACTATACCTTCACCATGAAGATTTACCGGGACTGCTCTGCCGACGGCGCACCTTTTGATGGGGACGTCAACGCACCATTTCCTGCCACGCTTACTGTTTACAAGGGCAATTCCACCAATCCATTCAAGGTCCTTACAATTTCAAACCCCACTATCACACAGTTGTTGCCCAATATCAGCAACCCTTGTTTGGTGGTGCCTCCCGGTGTTTGCGTTGAAGAAGGGGTTTATGTCTTCAACCTCGACCTTCCGGCTTCGACCTCCAGCTACCATATTGTCTATCAGCGTTGCTGCCGCAACAATTCCATCACCAATATAGTTGACCCCGGAGAAACGGGCGCTACCTACCATATTGAATTGACCCCGGAGGCGCAACAACTTTGCAGCAGCAGCCCGGTTTTCAAGGATTTTCCCCCGATTGCCATCTGCACCAACGAACCCATTGATTTCGACCACTCCGCCATTGACCCCGAAGGCGATTCATTGGTTTACGAACTGTGCCGCCCCTTGGACGGCGGCGGCGGTGACATGGTCAATTTTGACCTGCCCAATGGCGTAGCCCCCGACCCCGATATGCCCCCTCCCTACGACCCCGTTGTTTTCAGCGGTGCCTATAGTTTCCAAAACCCGCTGTTGGCCAGCCCAGCCCTCTCGCTCGACCCCCATACTGGTTTCATGACCGGGGTACCCATTGCCCAAGGGCAGTATGTCGTTGGTGTTTGCGTGAAAGAATACCGCAATGGGGTCTTGCTGAGCACAACCCTTCGTGATTTCCAGTTCAATGTGGTCACCTGCGACCCCACCGTGGTGGCCGATGTGCTCGAAAACGATACGGTCGTGCTGGCTGAACAACAGTTTTATGTCGTCAATGCCTGTGGTGCCAATGCAGTGCTTTTTACAAACGAAAGCTACCAACAATCGTTTATCAAGGAGTTCTTTTGGGAGTTTGACATCAATGGAACCAAGCAGCGATTCACGGATTGGAGTCCGACCGTCACATTTCCTGGCTTAGGCACCTACTATGGTTTGCTCGCCTTGAACCCAAACGCTCAAGCATGTGCAGATACGGCCTTGATTCAAGTGAATGTTTACCCAGGAATAGATGCTGATTTTGAATTCGACTACGATACCTGTGTGGCTGGGCCTGCCACCTTTACAGATTTGACCTTGGCTGGAGCCGGGCCAGGCAGTATTGTATCTTGGGACTGGGATTTTGGGGATGGAAAGCAATCTCAAGTGCAAGACCCCGTGCACAATTACCTCATTCCCGGTAATTTCAATGTGCAACTACTTGTTCGGGACACCAATAATTGCACAGGCCTGGCAACCAAACCGCTCCCTTACTTCCCCGTGCCGCAGCTTTTGGTGGTGGCACCAAGCGAGTACATCGGCTGCCAGCCAGCAACGATTACTTTTGACAACCTGTCAACACCCGTAAACGATAGCTATACCTTGGACTGGGATTTTGGCGATGGTGGCTCAAGCGGGGATATTAGCCCCACCCATGTTTATGAGGATGTCGGCACCTATACGGTTTCGCTTTCAATCACCTCTCCGCTCGGCTGCGAAAGCGACACCACTTGGAACGACCTCATCACCGT
>JADLHE010000569.1 GCA_020848965.1 Saprospiraceae bacterium | reverse complement strand
GAACTGGATTTTTCCGCTTTGCGGCACGCCCTTTATGCCTTTGAGTTGCGGAATTTCCAACCGCTCGATGTTCTTTTCGGCCCAACCATCGGTGATGATGATGGCTTCGGTGCCATCGCCAGCCGACTTGAACTTGAAGTTGCCGAAAATCTTGGCCCTTGCCGAGTTGCCCACCAATGGGTTAAAGGCTGGTTTGCTCGGATACTCGAAGGCTTCTTTCAGGCGGTAGCCAGCCCTGAAAGCAGCGAGATAGGATTTGGGGCCAACTTCACCATCGCCTGTCAGCCCGTTTTCCGTTTGAAACTTGACCGTGGCAGCATGGGTTTTTGGTCCAAAATCGCCATCGGCAACAATATGGTTGTTGCCCAAACCGATGAGGAAGTATTGCCAGCGTTTGACTTGTGGAGAATTGGAGCCTAGCTTGATTGTTTCCATAATTTGAAAGGACTTTTGAGTGTAAAATTCGGGCTGCAACTTAGGGCAATATTTTATCATTTCCAAAAATGCGAGGCTTGCAGTCCCAAAAATGGTAATTTCCAACCCCTTGAAAATGAGCGGTATTTGCAGGATGCTTGACAATAGGTTTGCTTTGCAATTCGCTACATTTGCCCGCAACTGAAATTTTGTCTCAATTTAATCATTCATGAAAAGAATCCTACTCTGCCTAATCTTGGCCTCGCCTACCTTTTTGCTTGCACAGCAATATTCCAAGGTGAAAATCATGCTGGACGTTACGCATACCATGCAACAGCTTTCAGCGCTCGGTCTGGACGTTGACCACGGTCGGCACCAGCCCGGCAAATATTTTATCGGGGAATTCGAGCAAGCCGAAGTGGCGGCTATAGCAGCGCAAGGCTTCAAAACGGAAGTATTGATTGCCGACCTTGAGGCGAATCGCCTTCTAGGCAAGCACGATGAAACCCAGTATCGGGCATTGCCGCCTTGCCCTGAGCAATCCCCCAAAGTGTATGAAACGCCGGCCAGCTATCAGCCGGGCAGCATGGGTGGCTATTTCAAATACCAAGAAATGCTGGACATTCTCGACCAAATGGCGCAGCAATATCCCAATATCTTAAAGGCAAAACAGCCGATAACCTCCGTTTATGCCACCCATGAAGGTAGGCCTGTTTATTGGTTGAAAATATCCGATAACCCAACGCAGGACGAGAACGAACCAGAGGTGCTCTACACCGGGGTGCACCATGCCCGTGAGCCGAACAGCCTTTCCCAGATGATTTTTTATATGTGGTACCTGCTGGAGCACTACGACACCGACCCCGAAGTGAAATACCTCGTTGACAACACGGAAATGTACTTCGTGCCCAATATGAACCCCGATGGATATATTTATAATGAAACGACCAATCCAAACGGCGGCGGCATGTGGCGTAAAAACCGCCGCAACAATGGGGACGGCACTTTTGGCGTGGACCTGAACCGGAATTATGGCTACGAATGGGGCTTTGATGATACAGGTTCTTCACCAAACACCAATGGGCAAACCTACCGGGGGCCGTCTGCCTTTTCGGAGCCAGAAACCCAGATGATTCGGGACTTTTGCCTTGCCCATCAGTTCCAGTTTGCGCTCAACTACCACACTTTTGGCGACCTGCTCATTTATCCTTGGGGCTATACGGATGGCCCAACGGTTGACCACCCAACCTTTTCGAGTTTTGGCCCCTATATGGCCCGTGACAACAACTTCCTGAACGGATTCGGCACGCAGACCGTAGGCTATGTGACCAATGGCGACTCCGATGACTGGATGTACGGCGAACAGGCTTCGAAAGCCAAGATATACTCCATGACGCCAGAGGTTGGCCCCAGTTTTTGGCCCACTGCCGACCAGATTGATGCCCTCAACAAGTCGTGCATGACAATGAATATCACGGCAGCGCACCTCGTGCTCAATTTTGGCCTGCTCACACCCGGCGGCAATCAGTTCTTGGATGCTCCGCAAGGCAGTATTTTATAGTCCTTGAAAAAAATCGGGCTTGCCGCTGGCCCGCTTACCGTCAAATTGGAAGCAGTAAGTGACAATATTCAATCGGTTGGCGCTCCCGTTACCTATGGAATGTTCCATTTGGAGGAGTCATCGGGCGGCATTTCTTATACCTTGAAACCTAGCATTGGGGAGGGAGAACTGGTACGGTTCAACCTTATTTTGGACAATGGACTTTATCAATGGAAGCAGCCAATTGAACGAATCTACACCCAATTTGCCGCTACTGCTTTTCTAGATGCGGCGGACGATTTGGAGGCTTGGGACTCGGACGATTGGGCAACAACGGACGAGCATTTCCACTCGGCTACTACCAGCATAACAGATTCACCGTCAAGCGATTATAATCCGAATACTTTAAGTGAGATTTCCTTGAAAGAAGCCATTCGGGTGAAAAACGCAACCAGTGTGACCCTCAGTTTTTGGGCCAAATGGGACATAGAGGAGGACGAGGACTATGTGCAAATCCTTGGCAATTTCAACAATACAGGATACCAGCCGCTCTG
>JADLHE010000568.1 GCA_020848965.1 Saprospiraceae bacterium | reverse complement strand
GGTGATGGTGATTATGTGGAATTAAACATCTATAATTTACAGGGAGCCGTTGTGCATCAATCGAAGTTTGAAACGGGTTCCGTTCAGCAAATATCACTGACAAGCCTTCCTGCGGGCCAATACTTGGTGCATATATCCAATGGTAGAATCAGAAAACACGCCATTGTTTTCAAGCAATAAGGAAATAGTAGGTTTTAAATGCCCGGTGTCAATTATAGGGTTTGTTATGCCATCTGTACCCTTGAGATTGTCCAAGGCAAATAGCACGAATACGACATTCGGAACAGCAATTAAATAATATACTCAACTCAATTCAATTGGGCAGGTAAAATATGTCCAATCAATTTATTACTAAAAAGGCAATGAAAGTGCTGGATTACCATGAGCACTTAGGTTAGCAGAGAACAGAAAAAAGGTTCATGCAGCTGGCAACCCCAATTGCTTCCGCAATGCTCCAATCTCAATCCCCAGCAGCGCCTCATAATCAAAATCATGATAAAGGTTCGTGCGGCTGCGCCAGCCACGCCGGAAGGCCCGAAGGACGGGCCGTGGGAACAAAACCAGCCCAACCACCACCGCACCGAGGTTTAAGAACCAAGCTATCCAATACTTGCGGCAGCCCGTGGCGACTTCCCAAGCACCGATTTCCGCTTCGCCCCGCCAATTGGCTGGATAGCCCGTGAGGACGTGGTGTATGTCGTGAAAGCGGGCAACGAACACCCGTCTAGGGATATTGGGCACCCAGATGGGGAACTTGCCCACCCAGATGGCAAAACGCTTGGCCGTATAGGCATCTGGCATGAACCCGAACCGCTCAAACAATTGGGCCAAGCCTTCTTTTACCGTCAAATTTTCATCGTAATATTCCATTTGGAGGATTTTCCGGCAAATTTCATGAATATGGTCGGAATGGTATAAAAAATAAGCGGCGATGCCTACTAATAGACATAGCCGCTTACTGATTCTTATAACAAAAGGGACCTTCGCCCCTAAATTATCTCACTTAAAAAACACCGGCACCACCACCGTGCTCTTCACGAAAATCCCATCCTGTACGGCCGGGTGCCACTCGCCAAGTTCCGCTACGAGGTTCACGGCTTTTTGGATACAGGGCTTGCATTGTACGTTTTGTTTCACTACTTGGTAGCCGTTCACTTTGCCGTTGGTCTGCACCTCGAAGGTGACATATTCCACACGGCTGTAACCGCTGGGCAGCTTGAAGCCGGGTAGTTCAATGTTCCGCAAATTGTCATTGAGGAGGTCCCTGGTGCAGGCATCCGGCACGGTGGCTTGCTTACAGTCGTTGGAGCAGACGGGGCCTCGGCTGGGCTTGGTCTTCGTGCCGCCCTTGCCCGTTTGCCCATCGGCATATTTGAAGACATAAGCCTTGGGCGTGTACCAGTCGTCACTGGTCTCTTTCCACGAAAATGGATGGTTTTTACTGGTTTGGGCATTGGTCACTGAAAGGAATACGCAAAAGAGGAAAGTCAGGGCAGGCCCCGAAAAACGTAGGAGGTTCATAGTCATCATTTTATGGTAAAAAACTAGGGAATACGGTGCTATCCAGTCGGCTAAGAACGAAAGGTGTTGGGCGTTCAGTATGTTCGTTCAAAATAGTTTCGACTAAATGGCCGACTTCCGCCTAGCCACCGCCCCCGGTGCCTCGCCGTACATTTCCTGATAGCATTTTGCGAAGTACGAAAGTGACTGAAAACCAGTCATATACGCCACCTCCGTCGAGTTGCCAGCGCCGCTTTCGAGCAGGTGCTTGGCCTTGAGCAGGCGCCGCTCCCGGATGAGCTGCACGGGGCTTTTGCCCAGCAAGGCGTCTATTTTTCGGAAAAGATTCGAGCGACTCATGGCCACGGCAGCGGCGAGTTGTTCCACCCCGAAGGTCTCGTCGTCGAGGTTGTTTTCGATGGCGGTCAGTACTTGCTGGAGGAACTTGTCATCGAGCGAAACGATGGCCTCGGCAGGTGTTTCGAGCTTTATTTGCTTCGCAAATTTTTCCTGCAAAATGCGGCGCTGTGCAAGCAGGTTGGACAGTGTGGCCCGCAGTTCCTCGGCATCGAAAGGCTTGGTCAGGTAAGCCTCGGCCCCGGTTTCTATGCCGCCGATGCGGTCGTTGCGGTCGCCCTTGGCGGTGAGCATGACGACGGGGATGTGGTTCGTTCGCACATCGGCTTTCAGTCTTTTGGTCAATTCCACGCCGTCCATCACTGGCATCATCAGGTCGGTGAGGATGAGGTCGGGCGTTTGCGCCAGCGCCAAATCCAACGCTTCCTGGCCATTGGCGGCTTCCAAGAGTTGGTAATGTCCGGCCAGCCGCTCTGCCACATAGGAGCGGACGTCGGGGTGGTCCTCCGCTATTAAGATTAGTGGGGCTTGGGAGGTGGGTGGTTTTTGATTTAAGATATAAGATGTACGATTTGAGATTTCAGATTGGGGGGGCACTGCCTCAACGGCAGGTGCTACCGAAACTGCTGGTATTTTTTGCGGAGCAGCTTCTTCAAAATTGAAAAGCACCGTGAACGTGGTACCCTTTCCGTCCACGCTTTCCACACTGATTTGCCCACCGTGCAACTCCACCAGTTCCTTCGTCAGCGCCAAGCCAATGCCACTGCCGGGCTGGAGGTCGGCCCCAGTGTTTTCAACTTGATAAAACCGCTCGAAAATATGCGGCAACTGGTCGGCGGAGATGCCGATGCCCGTGTCGGAGATGGAAATCATGAAGCGGGATGAGGGATTAGGGATGAGGGATGAACCAGCGCCGCCCCTCATCCCTGATTCCTCATCCCTCATCCCTAATACTACCGTTCCTTCTTCCGGCGTGAACTTAAAGGCATTGGACAGCAAATTCCCCACGATTTTCTCCAGCTTGTCGGCGTCGAATTTAACCCAAATTGGTTGGTCGGGAACATCCATCACGAAAGCAATCTGGCGCTGGTCGGCAAGGCTTTGGAAGGAACCCGCAATGGCCCGGAGATGGTGGGCGAGGTCGCCGGGCTGGGCGTTGAGGCTCAGTTTGCCGCTTTCGAGGCGGCTGAGGTCGAGCAGTTGGTTGACGAGCTGGAGCAGGCGGCTGGCGTTGCGGCGCATGATGCCGTAGTACTTGCGGGCATCGCCCCGGAAAGTACCCGCTTCCATTTCACCGAGTGGGCCGAGCAGCATCGTGAGTGGGGTGCGGAACTCGTGGGAGATATTGGCGAAGAAGGCGGATTTCACCGTGTCAAGCTCCTTTAGCTTGCTGGCCTCGGCATCTTTGAGCTGCAAGGCAAGTTCGGCACGGCGGCGTTTTTCCCGAAGGAAAAGGGCGATGCCAGCGCCCGCCACGAGGGCAAAGATGGCGAAGGCGGTCAGCATTTGGTTGTGACTATGCTGCTTTTCCAAGTCCAGGTTTTGCTCCGCAATGGTCTTCTGGTTCTCGGCGGTGCGGAACTGTGCCTCAATGGCGGCGGCTTCGTCCTTGTGTTCAGCGGCGAGGGTGCTGTCGTGCATGACCTCGTATTTCCGGGCTGCCTTGTAGGCGTTCTGGAAGTCCCCCATTTTATGGAAAATATCTGCTTGCAAATTGTAGATGCCTGCAAGCACACTGGGGTTTTGCAAGGGTTCGGCTATTTCGAGCGCCCGTTTGATGTATTGCAGGGCAGCTGTGTTGTTGCCAGTTTTAAGCGACAAATCTGCGAGGTTGGCCAGCGCAAGTGGGGCGTTGTTCTGGTCTTTAGTGCTTTCCAAAAAGGCAAGGCACTCCTTGAAAAGGGTTTCGGCCCGTGCATATTCCCCTTTTTTCACAAGGATTTCAGCGATATTGTTTTTTTCGACGGCAATGCCCCGCTTGTTGCTCAATTTTTCGGCCTCGGCCAATGCCAGTTCCATGTAGTAAACCGCTGAATCATATTTGCCCGACAGCGAATAAATCTCGCCCAAGCGTGACAACGGGATGTACGGGCTGGCCTTCATTTGGAGCTTTAAATCAAGCCCTTTTTTCGCATAAGCGATGCCAAGCTGCGGGTTGTCCAGCGAGTTGGCAAGCTTTCCCAACTCCGCATAGCAACCTGCCATTCTCACCGAGTCTTTTATTTCCGTGTAAATGTTCAGCGACTTGGTCTCGTATTCAAAAGCATCGGCATAACGGTGGGTTTTTATGAGCGGGTAAATGATATTGTGGTAGGTGTCGCCGAGGTCCTTTTTGTTGGGCAGGTTTATTTGCAGCTTGGCCGCCTGTTCATAATAGTCAATTGCCTTGATATTGTCACCAAGCACGTTGGAAGCCAGCGCCAGCAGCGAGTACCCATAAGCCTCTGTGGCTGCATCCTTGTTTTCTTTGGCTTTTTTGAGCAGCCACTCGCCCAATATCTTGGTGGAATCGGGGTTTGATTTCCGGTACACGACCCCCAGTTCATAGGTTGCCTTAATCTTCACGGAATCCACTTTGGCAGCTGCAGCAACGGTGCGGAGGCTGTCAATCTTGCCGGGGCTTTGCGCAGGTAGTTTGGTTTGCGATAAAAGCAAGCATGCCAGGCATATTACAGTCCAGGCAAGGCGGCCCGCAGTTTGGCCCTGATTTTTGTTGCCTTGTTTTCCCATTGGTCTCAATATTTTCGGTGTTATTGGCAAATATAACATAAACCAATCTTAGAGAAAGAATCTTATCTATTTTCATTGAAAATCAGCCAGTTGCAACATTAGCGTCCATACTTGCAACATTTGCGTCCATGC
>JADLHE010000567.1 GCA_020848965.1 Saprospiraceae bacterium | reverse complement strand
TCCACAGGCCACTTTTGGGCAGTATGGCCAGTCGGGTCAATGGGTGAGTAACTATCTGCCTCATTTTCAGAAGGTTGTGGACGATGTGGCCATCATCAAATCCCTGACCACCGAGCAGTTCAACCACGCCCCGGCACAGCTTTTCATGCACACTGGCTCGCCCCGCTTGGGTCGGCCCAGCATCGGGGCTTGGGTGACCTACGGCCTCGGCTCGGTGAACGAAAACCTGCCCGGTTTTGTCGTGCTCACCTCCGGTGGCAACAACCCCGACGCAGGCAAAAGCGTGTGGGGCAGCGGCTTCCTGCCTTCTGTTTATCAAGGGGTGCAATGCCGCTCGGAAGGCGAACCCGTGCTTTTCCTCAAAAACCCAGAGGGCATGGACACCGAACTTCGACGGGCCAGCATTGACGCCATCAACGAAGTCAATAAAATGACCCATGCAGAGTCGGGCGACCCGGAGACGCTTGCCCGAATTTCGCAGTACGAAATGGCCTACCGGATGCAAATCAACGCCCCAGAGGTGATGAACATCAATGATGAACCGGCCTATATCCATGAAATGTACGGCACAAAGCCCGGCGAAACCAGTTTTGCCAACAACGTGCTGCTTGCCCGAAGGCTCGTCGAAAAAGGCGTCCGTTTCGTGCAGCTCTTCGACTGGGGCTGGGATGCCCACGGCACCGACGAAGCTTTGGCCATTGACATCGGTATGCGCCGCAAATGCGAATCGGTGGACAAGGCCATGTCTGCCCTGATTCTCGACCTGAAGCAACGAGGAATGTTGGAGGAAACGCTCATCGTTTGGGGCGGGGAGTTTGGCCGGACGCCCATGCAGGAGAACCGGGACGGCAACAAAATGCCCTTCAAAGGCCGTGACCACCACACTGATTGCTTCACGATTTGGATGGCTGGCGGTGGCATCAAAGGCGGCGTCACCCACGGCGAAACCGACGAAATCGGCTATGCCACGGTGGATGGAAAAGTCACCGCCCACGATGTTCATGCCACCATTCTGCAACTACTCGGCTTCGACCACGAAAAAATGACCTTCCCGTTCCAAGGCCGAAACTTCCGCCTAACGGACGTCAGTGGTGAGGTCATCAAAAATATTGTTGCTTAATTCATCATTCATCATTCATCATTCATCATTCATAAAATGCCTGTTTCAAGACGCAAATTCCTTGCAACTACCACTGGTGCGGCAGCTATCACACCTTTTATAAAAATGGAAAAACCAATCATCAACGCAAAACCCGGTTTTCAACTAAAAATTTTAGCCACCAATTGGGGCTTCGATGGCTCTTACGATGCTTTTTGTGCAAAAGCAAAAGCAGAGGGCTACGATGGGGCAGAGCTTTGGCTGCCTGGCACAGTAAAAGAGCGGGAAGAAATGATGAACGCCTTCTCGAAGCATGGCCTTGCTCATGCCTTCCTTTGCGGCAGCGGCGATGCGGATTTCTCCAAGAACATTGACCAGTTTGAGAAAATGCTTCGAGATGGGGTGGCCTACAAACCGCTGTATTTCAATTGCCATTCCGGTAAAGACTTTTTCAATTTTGAACAAGGCAGCCGATTCGTGCAATTGGGCCTCGATGTGTCGAAATCAAGCAGTGTCCCCGTTTACCACGAGACCCACCGTGGACGTTTGATGTTTGCTGCGCAAATAACCAAGCAATACTTGGAGGCATTCCCTGGCCTTCGGCTTACGCTGGATGTATCGCATTGGTGCAATGTGCATGAGTCGTTATTGAGCGACCAGCCCGAAACCATGACACTCGCCCTCAGTCGCACTGAGCATATTCACGCAAGGATAGGCCATGCCGAAGGCCCGCAAGTGAACGACCCACGTGCCCCCGAATGGGCCGATGCAGTGAAGGCACACTACGATTGGTGGGATGAGGTGGTCAAGCGGAAAGCAGCGGCAGGCCAAACCATGACCATACTCACCGAATTTGGCCCGCCAACCTATCTGCCAACCGTGCCCTACACTTTCCAGCCCCTCGCCGACCAGTGGGACATCAATGTTTACATGATGAAAACCCTGCGGGATAGGTATAAATAGTTGGCAGTTCGGCAGTTGGCAGTTTGCAGTCAGTTCTACAGTTCTACAGTCAGTTGTTAACTATGAATTGAATAATTCTATGCCAATCAACTTACCGCTGACTCATCAACTGCCGAACTGACTGCCCACTGCCAACTGTCGAACTGCCAACTGACGCCCCACTGTCGAACTGCCAACTAAAAATTATACCTTTGCCGGAAAAACAAACCTGCGGCCAATGGAGAAAATAAAGGCATTCGGAAAGGAGGTGTTTCTGTTTCTGACGAGCAAAATTTTCCTGAAAAACTTTGCCATGATGCTTGGCATTTTGGTGGGATTTGCCCTGTTCTCCAATTGGTTTTTGGGCTGTTACACCAATCATGGGGAGTCGGTGCAGGTAGATGATTTCATCGGAATGCACGTGGATGACGCCGAACGCCAAGCCAGCGACAAGGACTTTGAATTCATCGTGCTCGACTCCGTTTGGACGGAAGGGCAGCCCAGCGGCATTATTTTGAAGCAGAACCCTAAGCCACTTTCAAGGGTAAAAGAGGGCCGCAAAATCTATGTAACCGTCACTGGCGCTCCCAATGCTTACCGATTGCCCGACATCAAGCTGAGCGCCTACGATTTCGACCGATACTCCAAACGGATAGCCATGAACGGCGTGAAATCGAGGGTGAAAGAGCGGGTTTACGACCGCAAACAGTCAGAAAATTCCATTCTCTATTTTTACCACAATGGAAAGAAAGTGACGGAAGCAGAGGTCAAAGCTGGTTATTACGTAATGCCCGGCGACGTGTTGGAGTTTGTGGTAACGGAGCAAACCAGCAATGAGCTGCAAGTGCCCGACCTCGTTTGCATGAATTTTTCGGCGGCGGAGTTTTTGGTCAGTTCTTCCAATTTGATTATTGGGACAGTCAACGAAGACGGTGCCATCACCAACCAATCCACGGCCTATATTTCGAGGCAAGAACCTGCTGCTGGCGAACCGGTTCAAATGGGCATGCAAATCAATGTGTGGATAAGCCAAGGCTTGCCCGATGGCTGCACGGAGACCGACACCTCAGCACCAACAAACACAGACGATACCAAGGTCGAAGAGGAGAATTGGTAACATCTTTGCCCACGGCAACAAAAACAAGCGACTATCGTTTTCTTAGCCTTGAATGCGGTTGACAGCTTGCAGGCTTGCGTTTCATGGACAAAATTCTTTGCATTCGTTAGCTGCTTTCGCAACCTTTAGTTTTTACAGAATACCTGTTCCAACATCCGACAATGAAGTTTTTACACACTGCTTTAGCTTTGCTTTTTGTTGCAAATATCCTGAACGCCCAGACGCTTCAAATGGAACCTGTCAATGCCAACCCGCTTTTGAAAAGTGTTGCGAGGCAAAATGAATTGGAAACCGCCAAATTGGTGGAGCGGATGACTGGCCAATCGCCGTCAGTGAATGCAAAAAACAGGGAGTCTTCCACCTGCCCACCCGATGTGGAAGGCAATATTGTCGAATCGGGAAAATTGATAGAATTGGAGTTGGACACTTTCGGTTTGATGAACGGCGATGAGGAGGTTACGCTCACCTTGGAAAACGGGTCAGACCTGCTATTTGGCTCTGCCGAATTTGTTGACAGTTTCTTGCTTTTGACCTATACGGCTTCCGCTAATTTGGATGGAGCAAATACCGAAGAAGTAAAATTCAAGCTTTCGCAGCCCGGTCATGATACCATATTTTCCGTTTTCATAAACGTTAGGAGAGCGGGTAGGGTAGTGGTTGTGCCATCGCAAGCCGTTCAGCCTGAATCAGTTACAACGTTTTGCCTTAGCGACCAATTGGATTTCGACAAGCCAAAAGTATGCAGTGGCTCGAAGGACGAACCGGATGATTATGACGGTAAAGATTATATTTTTCATCACCTTTCTTCCTATGATTATCCCGATACCTGCTTGGTTTATTATTCGAGTCGGTTTCCCGGTGTGGACACTATCAGTATAAATATTTGCGATGAATGGGGAGTTTGCGACGTATTTAAAGTGCCATATATTATCAAGGGAGACACGCTGAGCATAGCTTCTCAGCCATTTTTTGACGATTTTTCATCGTATAATGGCGTTTATCCAACCAATGATTTATGGCTGGATAAAAGCGTTTATAGGAATACGACATTGGCAAAAGACCCGCCATCTGTTGGGTTTGTCACTTTCGATGGACTGGATTATCGGGGTGACCCATACAAGGATATTATCCAAGGCGT
>JADLHE010000566.1 GCA_020848965.1 Saprospiraceae bacterium | reverse complement strand
CACTGAACGTGACAAACATACCTTCAGCAACCACCAAAAGCAGTGGCTACAAAAAAGAATCCGAACCAGCTTTCATTCAAATTAGGCAACGACGACCGCATCCCGAAGCTCATGGGCGTTGTGCTGCTCCTCGTAGCGGCTTACCTTTTCATTGCATTCTTTTCTTACCTGTTCACTTGGACAGACGACTATGCAGAGGTCAACAACAAATCTTGGGGCGACCTCTTTAGCGACGGCTTCCAGGCTTCCAATATGCTCGGCAAGTTGGGCGCCATTGTGTCCAATACTTTTTTTTGGTGGGGTTTTGGCCTGCCTTCGTTCATCCTTGTTTACTTGGTGGCCATTTTGGGTTGGTCAGCGGTGAAGCGCATCCCATTGCGGGCGCACAGGCTGCTGATTCGGCAATGGCTGGTCATCATGGTCTTGGCTTCGGTGTTCTTGGAGTTCATTTTTGGCGATGCCACCTTCCCTTGGGGCGGTGCCTTCGGCGAAGCGGCCAGCCAGATGCTGACGGGCTTTGTGGGCGTTTTGGGAACGGCAGTGCTGTTCCTCGCCATCTTCGTGGGCATCATCGTTTGGTTTGTCAACCCCAATTTCAACGAACTTACGCCACAACGGGCACTGTACGAAACCAAGCTGTGGTTCCTCGACCTCTTCAACCGCCGTCCGGGTGTTGCTCGTAAGCGCCCTGCAACGGCTGCTGATGCAACTACTTCTCCCGATGGCTTTACCGAGCCAGCCAATCGCCCAAAACCGGCCCCCAATGTGAAGCCCATCCCCACCACCGTTGACCTCGACGGCGACGATGGGGACTTCAAACGGGTGGAAAAAACAGGCAATGAAAAACTGCCTTCGCTCAAGCCGGGCGATTCTGATTTTGAAATAACCGCCCCAGAACCAACCGTGACAGCGGAGCCGGAAGTGGAATTGCTGTCGCAAATTTCTACCGCACCAGCCTCACAACTGCCGCCTGTGCAGCCTTCGCTTTTCCCTGAAATGGCCGCTGCGCAAGACAACCCCAATTTCAGCGATCCCTACGACCCCACGCTGGAGCTGTCGAGCTACGAGCACCCAGTCATGTCGCTGCTCTACGATTATGCCGACCAGAAAGTGGAAATTGACCGTACCGAACTGGAGGCCAATAAAGACCAAATCGTTGACACCCTTTTAAACTACAAGATTGAAATCGTCAAGATACGGGCGACCATCGGCCCTACAGTCACGCTGTATGAAATCGTACCAGCCCCCGGTGTCCGTATTTCAAGGATAAAAAACCTTGAAGACGACATTGCCCTCAGCTTGGCGGCACTCGGCATCCGTATCATTGCACCGATACCGGGCCGGGGCACCATCGGTATTGAGGTGCCGAACAAGAACAAGCAGATTGTTGCGTTGAAGGAACTTCTGATGTCCGACAAGTTCAAGCGCTCGAAGATGGACCTGCCCATTGCCCTCGGCAAAAGCATTTCCAACGAGGTTTTTGTGGTGGATTTGGCCAAGATGCCCCACTTGCTCATAGCGGGTGCCACGGGTCAGGGTAAATCGGTGGGTATCAACGCCGTGCTGCTTTCCATTTTGTACAAAAAGCACCCTTCTCAGGTCAAACTGGTGCTTATTGACCCCAAAAAGGTCGAATTGTTCCCTTATGCCCGCTTGCTGAACCACGTCCTCGCCTTCTTGCCCGGCCAAGAGGAGCCTATCACCACCGACACGAAGCGGGTGGTGAACACGCTGAACTCCCTCGTCATTGAGATGGAGACCCGCTACGACCTGATGAAGAAGGCGCATGTGCGCAATATTAGCGAGTACAACGAGAAATTTGTGGCCCGCAAGCTGAACCCCCAGTCTGGCCACATGTTCATGCCGTTCATCGTGTTGGTGATTGACGAGTTCGCCGACCTCATCATGACGGCGGGCAAGGAAATCGAATTGCCGATCGGCCGCTTGGCACAGCTCGCCCGTGCGGTGGGCATACACTTGATTATTGCTACGCAGCGCCCTTCGGTGAACATCATCACGGGCGTCATCAAGGCGAACTTCCCAGCACGTATCGCCTATAAAGTATCCGCAAAAGTGGACTCCCGTACCATCCTCGATGCCAGTGGCGCCGAGCAATTGGTAGGTCGGGGCGACATGCTCTTCTCCGTAGGCGGCGACATGGTGCGCCTACAGTGCGCTTTCGTTGACACACCAGAAGTTGACCAAGTAATAAAATTCATCTCTGACCAAAAAGGCTATCCCGAACCTTTCTACCTGCCTGAGTACCACGGCGACGATGAGGAAATGGGCGAAATGGGCGCTTTCGACCCTAACGATGCGGACGATATGCTGGTGGAAGCGGCCCGCCTCGTGGTGCAATCTCAGCATGGTTCTACGTCCATGATTCAGCGTCGTTTGAAGCTCGGTTACAACCGTGCAGGACGTATTATGGATCAATTAGAAGCGATAGGCGTGGTGGGGCCTGCAGAAGGATCGAAGCCTAGAGAAGTTTTATTATATGATGAACAAGAATTGGAACGATATTTGGAAAAATCTAAATATAGGAAATAGGAGGCAAAATCCTTGAACGGTGTAAGATTCGTCAAGGAAATAATTAAGCCCGGTGTACTTGCGTGCGCCGGGCTTTTTTGTTTTAGTAGTTTGGGGTGAATTTTTTTTGAAAGAAATTGCTGCCCTATTTGTTTGCAGAAGTCGTATCGGGGGCTGCGTCTTCCATCATTTCGCCATCCTCCATCATGTCTTCAGGTGCCATATTGGGAGCAGCGCTGGCCTCTTCCATCAAGGCAACAATATCTGGGCAAACTTTGCGAAGGGCATCCATCGCTTTTTGCTCTTCTGCCTCGCCTTCGATGACGCCGTGCTTTTTTTCCAAGGCAGCGATGCAGGTTTGGCCGTCTTCGTCAATTTTTTGGCCTTTGGCCATCATGGCCATCACAGAGTCTTGGCTGCCGTTTTCCATCAAGGTCATGATTTCTTTCTGGAAATCGGCCATTGGCCTCATGCACACGCAGAGGTCGTCGGCGAAGGCTTCATATTTATCTTTTTTTGGGGCGCAACTGGCTGCGATAACGGCAAATGCCAGTGACAATTTGATTAAATTTTTCATTGCAAAAGGAAAAAGTAAAAAGAGCCAAGCAAAAAAAGGAAATTGTAGTTAGCGATTATGCCAAGCGGAAAGCACCTTTTTTTGAGCTGAGCCAATTACAGTTTAGTTTAAAAATGACCGCAAAGGTGGACAAACAAATCCAAGGCCAAAGGAAAAACTGCGCAACCTAAAGTTTTTCCAAGCCTTCCCTTATTTTTGGCCAATCCGTAATCCGTAATCCGTAATCCGAAATAAAATGCAATACCCGCACCTTTTCGCACCCCTCGACCTCGGCTTCACCACCTTGCCCAACCGGGTACTCATGGGCAGTATGCACACGGGCCTGGAAGAGACCAAAAACGGCTTCGAGCGGCTTGCCGCCTACTTCGCCGAACGGGCAAGGGGCGGCGTAGGCCTTATCGTCACGGGCGGCATTGCGCCGAACCGGCAAGGTTGGGTATCGCCATTTGCGGCACGCATGACCAATGGCTCCCATGTTGCGGAGCACCGCAATGTGACGAAGGCTGTGCACGACGAGGGCGGCAAAATCTGCATGCAAATCCTGCATGCTGGCCGCTACGGCTACCACCCGTTGGCGGTGGCGCCTTCGGCGATACAGTCGCCCATCAGCCCATTCAAGCCGTGGGCGCTCACAGGCTGGGGCGTGCGGCGCACCATTTCGGATTTTGTTCGCTGCGCAAAACTGGCGCAGGACGCTGGCTACGACGGCGTGGAAATCATGGGCAGCGAGGGCTACCTCATCAACGAGTTCATCGTCTCGAAAACCAACAAGCGCACCGACGAATGGGGCGGCAGTTTTGAAAACCGCATCCGTTTCCCCATTGAAATCGTGCGGCAGGTGCGGCAGGCCGTCGGCCCGAATTTCATCATCATTTACCGCCTCTCCATGCTCGACCTCGTGGACGACGGCAGCACTTGGGAGGAGGTGGAACTCCTTGCGCAGCAAATAGAAAAAGCGGGTGCAACGATAATCAACACGGGCATCGGCTGGCACGAGGCACGGGTTCCCACCATCGCCACGATGGTGCCACGGGCGGGCTTCGCCTGGGTGACGAAGCGGATGATGGGCAAGGTGGGCATCCCGCTCATCACCACCAACCGCATCAACATGCCCGAAGTGGCCGAGCAGGTGCTGTCCGAGGGTTGCGCCGACATGGTGAGCATGGCCCGCCCCTTCCTCGCCGACCCCGATTTTGTGAACAAGGCAAAAAATGGCCGCCGGGACGAAATCAACACCTGCATCGCCTGCAACCAAGCCTGCCTCGACCATACTTTCAGCCGGAAAACGGCCTCCTGCCTCGTGAACCCACGGGCCTGCCACGAGACGCTGCTGCCCGTTTTGCGAAGCAACACCAAAAAGAAAATCGCCGTGGTGGGCGCTGGCCCCGCTGGCCTTGCCGCTGCAACTACTGCCGCCGGGCGAGGCCATGAAGTGCATCTTTTTGAGGCCAGTGGTGAAATCGGCGGGCAGTTCAACCTCGCCAAGCGGATACCCGGCAAGGAGGAGTTTTACGAGACGCTCCGCTATTTTGCGAAGCAACTGGACGTGACGGGCGTTAGGCTCCACCTGAATACCCCTGCCACCTTGGAATCGCTTGGAAATCAAGTATTTGCGGAGGTCGTCATCGCCACGGGTGTTGCAGGCCGCAAGGCAGGCATAGAAGGAGAAAACCATCCCAAAGTGCTGAGCTACACGGATTGTTTGCTCCGCAAAAAGCCAGTTGGCAAGTCCGTTGCCATCATCGGGGCAGGCGGTATCGGCTTCGATGTGGCGGAATTCCTTTCGATTGCGGATTACGGATTGCGGATTGCGGATTCCGAGGCCCCAATCCGAAATCCGCAATCCGTAATCCGCAATTTCTTGACGGAGTGGGGCGTAGATGAAAACTACACCAACCGTGGCGCCATCGCCAAGCCGCACCCCGAACCGCCCGTCCGTGAAATCTGGTTGCTGAAACGCTCGGAAGGCAAGCACGGCGCTGGCCTCGGCAAAACAACGGGCTGGATTCACCGGGCCAGTTTGAAGATGAAAAACGTGAAGATGCTGGCCAAGGTGGAGTACGTGAAAGTGGATGACGTTGGGCTGCACATCCTGTACGAAGGCCAGCCAAAGCTGCTTCCCGTGGACAATGTGGTGATTTGCGCCGGGCAAAATTCCGTAAGGGATTTGTATGATATGCTTGCGCAAAAAGGCATGGCCGTCACCCTCATCGGCGGGGCGAAATTGGCGGCGGAAGTGGATGCCAAACGGGCCATTGAGGAAGGGGTGAAATGGGGGCTGGGGGTCTGATTTTCACATCCTTTTCCAACATGGATTGTTGCCTCACTAAAAATAGATAAGCGACTCACGATAGACTGTATTGGTGTTCAATATGCCCCAATCATAAATCGTAAATCCGCAATCGTAAATACCAATCCATGTCAACCATACTCATTGCCGGAGGCACGGGCCTCGTTGGGAAGCACCTCAGCCAGATGCTCCAATCTGCTGGTCATACCGTACTGCACCTCAGCCGCAAGCAGGATTTGAAAGCCAAGTACCCCGCCTACGCTTGGGATTTGGCGAAAAGAACCATTGACCAAGCCGCCGTTGACCGGGCTGATTATATCATCAACCTGGCTGGGGCGGGCATCGCCGACGAGCGCTGGACGCCGGAGCGCAAGCGCCTCATCATCAGCAGCCGGGTGGACAGCACCCTGCTCTTGAAGGCCGCCATCGAGCGCCGCCCGACGCCCTTGAAGGCGTTCATTTCCGCATCCGCCATTGGTTTTTACGGCAGCCGGGGCGACCAAATACTGGCAGAAACCGACGAGACTGGCACGAACAGCTTCCTTGCCGAGTCGGTATCGAAATGGGAGCAGGCCATTGATGAAATCGCAAAAACGGGCTTGCGCACGGCGGTTATCCGCATCGGCGTGGTGCTTTCGACGCAGGGCGGGGCCTTGGAAAAAATGCTCATTCCATTCAAGTTTTTCAACGCCACCTATTTCGGCCACGGCCAGCAATGGATGTCGTGGGTGCATATTGACGACATTTGCCGGATGTTCATCGAAGCAATTGAGAATGAACAATTTAGCGGTGTTTACAACGGCGTTGCACCGCATCCGTTCCGAAATAAAGACCTTGTTTGCGAGTTGAAAAAAGCCGTTGGAAGGCCCGCCATCATGTTGCCCGCCCCGGAGATTGCCCTGCGGGTCGCCATGGGCGAGATGGCCGACGTGGTCTTCGAAAGCACCCGTGTTTCCTCCCAAAAAATAGAAGCTGCTGGATTCAAATTCCAATTCCCCGATTTGCTGCCCGCCTTGAAGGATTTGTTACGGAGAAAAATCTGACCTTTGCAGCTTAAAAATGATGAATGATAAATGATGAATACAGCTTGAGTTCCCCATTCATCATTCATCATTTATCATTCATCATTAAATAGATGTTTAGATTCGAGCATCCTACCTATCTATATGCATTTGCACTGCTGCCGCTGCTGGCGGTGGCGTTCTGGTTGTTTTGGCGCTGGCGCAAACAGGCGATAGGCCACTTTGCGGAAAGCCACCTTGCCCCACTGCTGATGCCGGAGGCCAGCCGCTGGAAGCACCAACTGAAGTTCGGGCTGCTGCTGCTTGCAACGGCCTTTCTCATCCTTGGCGCAGCCAATCCGCAATGGGGCAGCAAGCGGGAAAAAGTGAAGCGCCAAAGCGTGGATGTGCTCATCGCCCTTGACATTTCCAATAGCATGTACGCTCAGGACATTGCCCCCAGCCGCTTGGAGCGGGCGAAGAAGTTTGCCGAGAACCTCGTGGAAAAGTTGAAGGGCAACCGGGTCGGGCTGGTGTTTTTTGCGGGTAGCGCCTACCTCCAAATGCCCGTGACGACCGACTATGCCGCCGCCGAAATCTTTTTGCGGAGCGCAAGCCCTGAGTTGGCCGCTTCGCAAGGTACGGCCATTGGCGAAGCCATCGGCGTTGCCCGAAGGGCCTTCCAAACGGACGAGAGCAAGTCGCACAAGGCCCTCGTGGTCATCACCGATGGCGAAGACCATGACGGCGAGGCCATTGCGGAAGCAGAAAGCGCAAAGGAAGAGGGCATCATACAATTCACGGTAGGCGTGGGCACTGCCGAGGGCAGTTTCATACCTATGTATTTGGGTGGCCGGGAAGATTATAAGCGGGATGAGAGTGGCCAGCCCGTGCGCTCCAAACTGAACGAACCCATGCTCGCCGACCTTGCCCAGAAAGGCGGCGGCACCTATTTCCATATCAGCCAAGGCGACGCTGCCGTAGCTGAGGCGCTGCAATCCCGTATTGACCAACTCGAAAAACAGGAACTGGAGGTGCGGGCGTTTTCCTCATACAACAGCTATTTTCAGTGGTTCGTGCTCATTGGATTGGCGCTGCTGGCCGTGGAGTGGCTGGTGTCGTGGCGGCGGCACAGGCTGGAGGAGCGGGATATTTTCGGATGAAATCACTTCGAAAGTATTTTGAAGGGCCGCTTCCAGGTCGAATTGTCCCTTGAAAGTTCGACCATGAACTCCTTTTTATTATCGGGCAACACAAAAATCAAATCGTCGGAAATCGTAGCGCCGTGCTCTACCCAACCCACTGCATTCGATTGTTCGGTGGGGTCAATTGCAGTGCCATCGGCACTGAGGCGCAAATTTGCTCGATAGCAAATTCCTAAATTGCTCTTGCAGGTGATATAGCATCTTATTTTGAGCCTTATTTCTGAATCTGAAATCCGTTCCGCTTCCGCCCAAGCGAACTCGTAAACAAAGTCCAAAAAATTGAAGGGCTTTTTGATATTCGGGAAGTCGAGAACCCGCACTGGCTTGTCAAGTTCGGGTGTAGTAGGCGTGGTGTTGTCTTCAACAGTTTCGTCCTGCTTTGGCAAGGTTGGTTCGGCAGGTGCTTGTGTTTTGTTTGAATTGGAAGTAACGATAAAAATCCCGGTCAAAATGGCTGCCAGCAAAAAAGCGCCAATCAAAATGAGCTTCAATGTGCTTTTGCTCGTGGTGGTGGTCGGTACGCTAACCGTTTTCTGAACCAAGACCTGTTCAGGCTGGGTTATTTCAAAATCGAGCGGGCTTCCGTCGGCAATATCGAGGATTTGGTGTGCGATGATAGCTTTTTGTCGGGCTACCTCGTCGTGTGCGAGCATCCCTGCTAGGTTCTGTTCTTCTAGCATGGCCAACTTGCCTTTTAAAACCAATAAAGCATTCTGTTTGCGCTGGTTTTGAGTTTGTGCTTGCGCAATAAGCAGGTCGAGCGCTTCATCCAGTTTGAAGTCGGTGACCAAGTCTCTTACTTTGGCCTCAGTGTTGTTTTCCATGTTTTTTTCGGAATTTCTGGCAAGGTATGGCTAATTTTGCAAACATTAAACAGTGGGCAGGCTTCCTGTTCGTCGTATAATGTCCACTGTACATCACCAACCGCCTCCATGCCAAATATTGACATCCGAACCACGCAAAACGTAACCATAGAATATGAACTGGCCCCGCTGCGGGATCGGTTCTTGGCATTTTTGATAGACTTGGTGGTCTATATCTTCGGCATGCTGATTTTTTGGCAGCTTATTTTATACGTATTGGGAGATGCCATAACCGATTGGGGCAGTAGGTTCATCGGCTTGAGTCTTTACGTGGGGATATTGGGCTACCACCTTTTATCCGAAGTGCTTGGCAACGGCCAAAGCCTAGGCAAGCGGGCGCTCAATATCCGGGTGGTGCGGCTGGATGGCTTGGAGCCAGGTTTGGGCGAGTACCTGTTGCGGAGCATCCTGTTGTTGCTTGATTTCATTTTTACGCTCGGTGCGCTCGGTGGCATACTCATTGGCTCCACCTACAAGCACCAGCGATTGGGCGACCTTGCCGCCAATACCACGGTCGTGCGCAACAAAGGCCAGTTGGCTTTTCGTTTGCAGGACATCCTGAAAATCAACACGTTAGAGAATTACGAGCCTAAATACCCGGCTGTTCGGCAGATGACCGAGGCGGACATGCTGCTGATCAAAAACCTGCTGGGTAGATACCAAACACTGAAGAACTACACCCATATTACCGCCATCAACGAGGCCACCGCCAATATTTGCCAGCAACTGAATATCGAAATGCCAAAGAACAATAACGTGGAGTTCTTGAAAACCCTGATAAGGGACTATATTGTTCTGACCAGATAGCTCAGGGCCTTTGGCAAATAAAATTATCTTCTCCTCCGATACTATTTCTTCGCCGTGCGTCACAAGCCTTGGATTTGAAGACCGCTCATACGGGCAAGGCAAACAACTGTGAACAAAATCAATACATTTGCTTGATTTAAGGCGAAATGATTTGCAGAATAATGTTTTCTCCCTACATTTCAGCCGATTTTACCCATCACGGTCAAAAGCACACCCGACCCATTCAATTTTAGCGCCGTCAGCTATTGAGTTCAAACAGGGCGCTGCCTCAAAGGAAAATTGAGCAT
Organism: Saprospiraceae bacterium; assembly: GCA_020848965.1. Taxonomy (GTDB): domain Bacteria; phylum Bacteroidota; class Bacteroidia; order Chitinophagales; family Saprospiraceae; genus UBA6168. The sequence goes on along the minus strand of JADLHE010000566.1, from coordinate 5,237 downwards.
TACTTCTTGTCGCAATGAGCAAACTAGAAGGCGGAGCCTAACTATGCGAGCATTTTGCGGCAGGTTTTTATAAGCTATTTTTTTAAACATTCATCAAAAAACAAACAACAATGAGGGTCCGGCTTTACAAAAAAACGAAAGACAACCTCTCGTATTTTCAAATCCTTGCCGACGATGGGCAGGCTATTTTGAACAGCCAAGGCTATGGGGACAAGGACGACCGCAACAATGGTGTCCGCTCCGTAGTGGCCAACGCCAACAATGCAGCAAGGTACGAGCGGCAAACCTCCGCAGAGGGCAAGAATTTCTTCATCATCAAGGCAGGGAACGGTCAGGAAATTGCACGGAGCGTTGACTTCGATAATGCTGCCGCAATGGAGGCTTCCATCGTAGCTTGTATGGCCGAAATCCCATCGCTCACAGCCGACGAAGGAGAAGGACAGCCAAGGGAAGCCGCCGCTGCGCCTGTTGCTGCCACCGACAACAATCCTTATGATGGAGAGGGTGGCGACGACAATTACCGGCCCCTCGCTTTTTACCAAGAAAGAATAAAGGGCGTGGAGAATGGCTTTGACAGCTTTGCCACCGACGATGGGCAATTCTACTTCACGCTCAACCAAGGCGGGCGAATCCTGCTCATCAGCGAGGCTTATACCTCCGCCGATGGCCGCAACAACGGCTCAAATGCCGTAACCCGCAACCTGCCCAACCCAGACCGCTACCAGCCAAGGCAGCACCGGAACGGCAAGTTTTACTTCAACCTCTTGGCTGGCAACAACCAGCAAATTGCGACCAGCATCTGGTTCGACACCGCAGCCGAACGGGACGCTGCCATGAACGCCTTGCAACGTGGGCAGTTCGGCGGCACCGAAGAAGTGGTGCTCAAAACCGCAGGTGTTGGCGTTACGGGCCAGATTGAGGGGATGGCGAACTATCGGGCAACCGTGAGGGTGGCTGACGCACCGCCGCCAAAAGAGAAAAAGGAAAAGAAAAAGCGCAAACCGAGGGAACACAAAGAAAAATCGGCAGACGAGAAAGTGTTCCTGAAATCGGGCAACTACCTGTTCAATGGCGTCACTTGGCAGACCATGCGCAGCGCCAACCACAAGCATTATTTCTCGTTCCGAACGGCGGAGGGCAAATCGCTCATGCTTAGTTCCAACGTGCAGGGCTTTGCAACGGAAGAGGAAGTGGATGCACAGGTGCAAAAGGTCATTGACCTTGGCCCTTATGAAGGCAACTATCTAGGCAAGCAGACCACCAACGGCAAGTATTATTTCTACCTGAACAATACGGATGGCAAGCCCGTTGCCAAAAGCTTTTTCTATGACTCCACGGCGGATATGAACGACGCCATTGGCTTGCTCATAGGCCGGACGAGGGTGGCCGCTGCCGCTGCACCTGCCGCCATTGCCGTTTCCGAGGGTGTTCATGATGACTATTTGGCTTGCGAACGGTACAGTGGCGCCCCAGATTTCCACCGCTTTTTCAATGGCGATGATGAAAATTGGTATTTCGGCTACAACGATGCCAACGGCAAAACCTTGCTGCGCTCAGAAGGCTACACCACCGAAAAGGCGAGGGACAATGGCATCGAGTCGGTTATCAAGAACTCCCCGTTGGAGGAGCGCTGGGTGACGGGCAGTGAGGATGGCCAGTTTTACTATGCCCTCCGGGCTGGCAACAACCAAGAAATTGCCCGCAGCTGCTATTTCGACAGTGAGGCAGATATGATGGCTGGTATGGCTGCCGCCAAAGACGCATTTGCACCGAAAGTGGAAAAAGCTGCCGAGGCACCCGCCCGTATTGTGGACGATTACCTGCCTTGCGAAGCCTACGCTGGCGGGGAAGGCTACCACAAATTCGAGCAAGAGGGTGAATACTATTTCAGTTATAATGACGCCAATGGCAACGTCATCCTCCGTTCGGAAGGCTATAAATCCGAGGCTGGGCGAGACAACGGCATCGAATCGGTAAAGAAAAACTCACCGATTGAAGACCACTGGATTAAGAAGCAGCACGAGGATGGCCGCTGGTACTTCTCGCTCATTGCTGGCAACAAACAGGAAATTGCCCGCACCTGCTACCACGACGAGGCCGCCCTGTTCGGCCTTCTGCGCTCGGCAGTTGGCCCGCTTTACACACCGCCACCACCGCCAAAGGCACCGGAACCAGCGCCCCGCATTGTGGACGATTACCTGCCTTGCGAAGCCTACGCTGGCGGGGAGGGCTACCACAAATTCGAACAAGAAGGCGAATACTATTTCAGCTACAACGACAAGTCTGGCAATGTCATCCTCCGCTCCGAAGGCTATAAATCTGAGGCTGGACGAGACAACGGCATCGAATCGGTGAAGAAAAACTCGCCGATTGAAGACCACTGGATTAAGAAACAACACGAGGATGGCCGCTGGTACTTCTCGCTCATTGCTGGCAACAAACAAGAGATTGCCCGCACTTGCTACCACGAAGAGGCCGCCCTGTTCGGGATCCTTCGCTCTGCGGTTGGGCCGCTTTACACGCCGCCACCGCCTCCGAGGGCACCAGAACCTGTGGCTGCTCCAGCACCCGTCATCGTTGACGACTACCTGCCTTGCGAGGCTTATGCGGGCGAGGCCGACAAGGATGGCTTCCGCCGCTTCAAGCACGAGGGCGAGTTCTATTTCGCCTATTTGGACAAGGACGGCGACGTCGTGCTGCGCTCAGAGGGCTATAAATCGGAGGGCGCTCGTGACAACGGCATTGCATCCGTGAAGAAAAACGCCCCAATTGAGGAGCGTTGGGTGAAAGAAAAGGCGGATGATGGCAGGCAATATTGGTCTTTGAAAGCAGCGAACAAGCAAGAAATTGCCCGCAGTTGCTACAAAGATGCACTCGGCGCAGCAGGCTGGGGCATTTTTGCGGCGGCAGCTGCACCAATAGTCGCCGCTGCTGCGGCAGTGGTCGCTCCTCCACCGCCTCCACCGCCTCCACCGCCACCACCAGTGGTAGAAAAAGTGAAAGCTGCCGTTCCGCCACCACCACCGCCGCCACCTCCTGCACCTGTGGTAGCGCCCATGGTGGCTGAGGCATCGGCCGGTGGTTCCAATTGGTGGAAATGGCTGCTGCCGTTGCTGTTGCTGGCACTGCTGTTCTTCCTGTGGAAAGGCTGTGATGGTTGCAACAAGCCCGCACCTCCACCTCCACCACCGCCAGTTGAAGAGCCTGCTACGCAAGTGACGCCTCCTGCGGATACCGTGAAGGCAGAACCTGCACCGCCCGCCGCTCCAGTTTGTGCTTGCACAGGGTCTGAAAACTCGATTTTCAACATTCCTTCCGGCGCAACGCCGAAACTGTTGAGGAGGCTTGGCACGAACCCAGAGTTTGGCAATTCGCATGGTCTGGATGGCAAGGGCTTCTTTGACAAACTGACCCGCCACTACGGTCGCAGCCAAGTGGACAAGGCATTCTTGGATGGTTTGTTCAAGGCAATGGGCTATGCCAATGGTTTTGCCGACGCCAAGCCGGAAATGTTCAGCGAGGTGACCTTGCCGGAAGGCACCACTGGCAATATGGGCTTCAGCGCTGCCCACAAAACATTGTATGCAACCATTCCGACGAATGAGAAAGACCGCATGGCCTTCCGCATTGAGTCAGCCAACGGCTGCCACATGCACTTTATGAAGACTTGCGGCAACCACTTCTTCTTCTGTCCGAAATAATTAGTGCCATAAGTTTTTTAAAATGCCGTAGCGACGATTCCGTCGCTGCGGCATTTTTTGTTTTGGGACTAGGTGTTAATTTCCATGATATAGCGCTGCTGCCCGAATAGATTGCGTTCTCTGGTAAAATGTTCTGGAAATGAAAAAAAACGCCATCGCTCGTCGCCTCCCACAGTTGCTTTTTTGCTTTCTGTTTTCAAACACGCTTGGCTTTGCCCAGTCTGTGATATTGTCCAAGACCGTTTATTTTGAAAAAGCAAGCATCGAAATCACTGCTGAACAGCGCATGGTGCTTGCTGCTTTGGCGGATAGCAGTGCCTCAAAGGATAAATACCATGTGGTGATAAAGGGGCACACAGATAGTGATGGTGATTCGACATACAACGAAATGTTGTCCATTCATCGGGCACTTGCTGTAAAAGCCTATTTATTAACCAAAGGGATTGACTCATCGGCAGTCATTTTGCAGGGTTTGGGCGAGCGACAACCCTTGATGAAGAACCTGACTGAAGCAGGAAAAGCAAGGAATAGGCGTGTTGAAATCCAATTTACTTTCGAACAATCCAAATTGTTGACCCAGTCGCCAACCCAGTCATCAATGCCAGCAGATGGTTTGGCAACTTTGTATGAAAAACTATTACCCAAGCCCAATATTTTCTGCGTTGACCCTGCCAAGGATACTATTTTGCGCTGTTCATTGGGTACGCTTTTTCATTTAAAAGCCAATGCGTTCAAATTGCCTGAGGGGCCTCCGGCAAAATGCCTGACCATAAAAGTGGTTGAAGCTTATCGGCTATCTGAGATGCTGTTTGCCAACCTCAGTACCACTTCCAACGGTAATTTGCTGGAGACTAGCGGGATGTTACATTTTAGTGCCTTTGACGAAAAGGGCAACGAACTGGATTTGGTCAATGGCAAAGCCGTGACAGCCTTTGTTCCAACCGATTCGGTTGACGAAAATTTGCAGATTTTCAAAGGTGTGCAGTCCACAGCGTACGCTGGCATCAACTGGCTGGTGGATGAACAAAGTAAATTGGCATCATTTGATTTAAAAAACATTAATGAATATTCGGCTGGATCGCCACCCGATTGGGAGCGATGCCCCTTTTTCTTCTGCAAACTGGAGAAATTCTGGGCAAGGCTCACCGGCAAACCCCTTCCAAATCCAACGGTAGGCTTCAATAAATTGGCTGAACTGGAAAAGGAGTATGGCGTGAGTGATTTAAAGGCATTGGCAAAAGCACTTGGAGTTGATAATTCTGGAGAAGATAGGTTGTTTAGCGGAAAGGTTTTGGAAGCTGGAATAAAGAAGCGGCTAGAATCTGGAAAGGCCAATATTGCTGATATGCAATATTATGTGTTCAACCTCACAGGCACGGGGTGGCGAAACTGCGATATTTTCATGAATAAGCCTCCCGAAAGTTTGATACAAATGGAAGTGTTGGCAGGTGTTGATTCCAATATGAAGGTGCAACTGGTTTTTAAAAAACTGCGTGCAATTGTTGACGCTCATGCAATAAACGGGAAGTACTTCAT
>JADLHE010000565.1 GCA_020848965.1 Saprospiraceae bacterium | reverse complement strand
GGCGAAATATGTTAGCATGGGGCAACGCCCTATGTTTTGGCGCAATACGTTAGCATGGGGCAACGCCCTATGTTTTGGCGCAATACGTTAGCATGGGGCAACGCCCTATGTTTTGGCGCAACACGTTAGCATGGGGCAACGCCCTATGTTTTGGCGCAATACGTTAGCATGGGGCAACGCCCTATGTTTTGAAAACGCCCTATGTTTTGTGAACCCAATGTTTCATGGCCAATGTTTTGAATACAAACTATAGGGTAACACCCTATGAATTCAAACCAACCCGGGGCACCACCCAATAAATTCACACCTCTAAAAACACCCCCATCGCAGATTTCATGAAAAATATCCCAGTCATTGTTTTGCTTTGCTTCGCAAATTTTCAATCAACAAAATACAACAATGAAAAAAGAACTATTCTTCATCCTTTTCATCTGCTTTGGCGTGCAGCGGCTACTGGTAGCCCAAATCGCCGACCAGAAAGCATCCGAAAAATGGGACCCGAAGCTCACCGAAGCTTGGGAGACCGTTCCGAAGGTCATCACACCCGGCACGGGCACTTCTGCGCCCAGCGACGCCATCGTACTGTTTGACGGTACGAATCTCAACGAATTCACGCACGAGAACGGCACCCCTGCCCAATGGGACGTGAAGGACGGCGCCATGACCGTAAAGCCCGGCAGCGGTGCCATTTTCACTAAAAAAGTATTTGGCGACTACCAATTGCACGTGGAATGGCGGGCACCCGTGGTGGTGAAAGGCGAAGGACAAGGCCGGGGCAACAGCGGCATCTTCATGCAAAGCCGCTACGAGGTGCAGGTGCTCGATTGTTTCAACAACGTCACCTACCCCAACGGCCAAGCAGGTTCCATCTACAAGCAGAGCGTGCCGCTGGTGAACGCTTGCCGCCCTCCCGGTGAGTGGCAGACCTACGACATCATCTACACTGCCCCCCGCTGGAGCGTGGACGGCGTGCGGGTGGCCGCTGGCCGCATCACCGTCATCCACAATGGCGTGGTGGTGCAAAACAACACCGAAATCAAAGGCACTAGCGAGTACATCGGCCTACCAAAGAACATCGCCCACGGCGACGGCCCCCTGCAATTGCAAGACCACGGCGATTTGGTCAGCTACCGGAATATTTGGATAAGGAAGATGTGATACTGGACGCTGGTTCCTAAATACTTGATGCTGGATGCTGGCGAAGGCACAAAAAGTGACACCGTTTTAAAGGTGTCACTTTTTTTATGTTCAAGTACCACGCCAAGTGGGCTAACGGGCAATGTCATTAACTTTAGAAACTGCTTCCGCCAAGGACATCCCCCTAACCCCCTTCAAAGGGGGAATTCAAGGCTGCTAAACCTAAATACTTGAGCAATTTAGCAGGGACTAATTCCCCCTTTGAAGGGGGTTAGGGGGATGTAAATCAGGGCAGACTTTTCAATTTTTCCCTTAAGTTAATGACATTGGGCTAACGGGGCTTCCCGAACGACGTGGACAGTTCCGCCAAAGGCGGTTGACAAGGGGAAGTGCCTACCCAAAAACAACTGTTCGATGAACGGCTCGTGCCTTGTCATCCGCCTTTGGCGGAACCGTCCACGTAACGAGGGCATACGGCACTTCCCTCACAGCGTGGACGGATTGCTCCGCAATGCCAAAAAAAATGCACTAACCTTTGCAAAAACAATCATAAAACGCTATCTTGCCCCTGCTTTTACAAGCCTCAAAAGCAGCCAGGCACCGCTTTCGTACACAACTACTTTATTTTAGAACACAGAAACCGACTGCATTCCTTGCGGCAAGACTTGTGAAAACACAACATCATCGGGTTTAGTGGGGTGAGTTCTATTAGTGTTTCCGGTTCCTTGCGATTCGTCGCAACGGTGCCCAATCCTGCAATTTAGCCCATGAAGCCTTATTTTCTCACTAACCTCTTTGCATCATGGAACCTGTTACGCATGAACAGATTGCCAAGAAAATCGAAGAGTTGCTTGTCCTGTTGGATGCCGCCAATGCCCAAGCCCTGACGGCTAAACAGGTCAACGAAAAGCAGAAGCTCTCTGCCAAAGTAAGCGACCTCTTCGATAAAGTACTGCCCTGGCTTGTTTCCAAGCCAACACTCTACACAGGCCTTGACCGTGACCAACTGACCTTTTTGAAGAACACGTACAACAACGCACCGACATTGACGAGTAGCATGCAAAATTGTGTTGCAAAAATGGAAGGCCTCCGCATTTCCTCTGGACAAGGCATCCAGTCCAAAATGCTGAAACTCTACCGTTACCTCGACGCAGACGTAAAAGACGACCTTGACCTGAAACCTTGGCACGACCAATTTGTGAAGCTTTTTAAGCGCAAATCAAACAGCGACAATAAAGGCAACGAAGGCGATTCCAACAATTCAGACAATACCAATAACGGCGATAATACTAGCAACTCGGATTCCAATCCGCCTGCACCGACCACCTAAGCGATGATGTCGTGGATGATAGGTGTTTGACCTTTGACTTTCTTGGCCGAATGCCTATCATCCGCCATCAAATAATTATCGAATTTCGTAGCCCAACATCCATGCCTCCTACTTTGAGCACGAGGGTTCGTCCTTCACCTTCGACAAACGATTCTTCAAGTGCGAAGCTTCGCAGATTTTCTATGAACGTTCGCAGCTTGAAAATCAATTGCAATGGATTTTCTGCACGTAGTTTATAAAAAACTGATTATCAATTGGTTAGCATGATAGGTTTTTGATGCACGTTCAATTGGCGAGTGCGAAGCTTCGCAGATTTGCTGCGAAGGTTGGTGGGATGGGTGGGAATAGTGCATGATGACCAAGTTCCTTCAAGCTTACAAGAAATACAATACTTTGAGTTTGATAAAACAAACTTACCAGAACAAGCGCAAAGCTTTTATCATAATTTTATCTCTATTCCTGGAAACTTTAATTGAATTGCCATTATAAGTTCATCAAAGTCATAGAATGTTTCCGTACTTTCATCCTTATAATTTGTTTCATCAAACACGTCATTGCCATCAAGGTAGCAAAAATGCAAAGTGAATTGATTGTTCTCATAGCCTAATCGTATTGTGTAAGTAATATCAATGCTATTTCGATAGAAAGTCTCAATGGATTTTCCATTCTTAAGTCTCTTAAATATTCTTTTAGTATCCATCAGGTATTTTAAAAGGTCTTAGTTTTTGCAAGTTTGTTAAAACAGGCCGTGAGAACGGATTAAATTTCTGTTCCATTGTCCGTTTTCCAGTTAAAATTTAATGCTCCACATTTTGGGCATTTTACATATTCTTTGTTAAGGCTGTCAAATTTACATTGATTGCATTGTCCGTAAATTCTGTTTATATGAGCTACAATGTATTTTGCGTCCTCGTGGCTAAGTTTGAAATTGTCCATGATGTATTTTGTCGAATGAAGAGGTGATTGGACTGTCAACGCTACCAATTTATTTTTTTCTGAAATATCAAAAGAAGGAATCTCAATTCCTTCTTTCGGTAAACAGTTTTTACATTTTACTATCATTTTGAGTGTCGTTCTAAAATTGGCTATAACGTGAGCCTTGCCAAGGCTAGAATAGTACTATTTTAGTCTTCCTCTTTATCATTCATTACTAAGTTTTTGCAATTCCCAATGATAGCAACATTTTTCTTTTTGAGAATTCCTACCAATAAGTTAAGTGTTCCCATAAATTGGTGAATTGAATTTGCAAGTTCGTATTCTTGAGAATTTATTTTTATTATGTCACCAAGGAACTTTGATGCTTCCTCTTTATCAATTACGAAAGAATGGTCTTTGTACTCGTAAACAAAATTTTTCGCAATTTCTTCAACGGGTTTCGGTAGTTTTTTGCCTTCAAGAAGCCTAATAGCATATTGCATTGAAGACTCAGAAACTCGTTCAAAATATCCTAATATCCTTAAGTCAAGTTTTTCAGATAAATAACTTGCAAAGAGTTCACTTGATTTAGGATATTGAGTAACCACTTTGGCAAGACTTTCTAAAGAACTTGTCAGTCCAAGAGCTGGCAAACCTCCAAATTGTGGGTCAATAGGGCCCAACTCACTCATTGTTCCCATGTGAATTTCATTGGCTCCTAAAGAAATAAGTGTAGCGGCAGATTTAGCTTTTCTTGGAATAGCAACGTTAAACTTTGGCGAATTTTCTTTGCAAGTTTTACTGATTAAATAAGCTGGCTCAACTTTTCCTCCTCTATTATTAAGGATAAGTAAAATGGGTTTATTATTATTGTTAGGAATTGCTGCATAAATTTTGTCAGCCATATCTTCGGATATACTTGATTGGTTGTCATAAAGAAATAATATTTCGTAGTCTTTTGAAATTGGGAAACGAGATATAATAGTCAGAATATGATTGAAAATGGATTTGTTTATTTTGGAAATTTCCTTTTCTGTTCTGATTAAATTATAAAGTGTCATAAAGTCGTCCAAGTTTGGCACTTGTTCTTCAACTTTTTCTTCCGCTCTAATGTTTTCAGTTGCTGTAGTCGTTTCTAAAGTCGGAACTACTTCCGGTTTGTCGTCTTTTTTTACTGTACTTTTTGCCATTGATTTTGTTGTTTATGTATTACCACTAACGTAATGATTTGTGCATTTCACGAAACGAAAACTCCTGAAAACCAAGAGCTTTTCACTCTGCAAAGCGCAGTAATTCATTTTTTGAGTTTTCCCTAAGTATGTACTGTTATCCCAAGCGAGCCAAGATTTTACTTTTCTCGCTCAACGGCAGCAAAGAAAGAGCATGTGCTCCAATTGACAAAATATTTCCTGAAAAAAAAATAGTGATTTGTGACTGGTGATTGGTGATTGGGCAGTCACCGCCCAGTCACCAGTTACTAATCACCAATCACTAATCACCCCACCTTCCTAGCCACAAAATTCACCCCAAAGAAAAAATACTCCCTTAGCAGCCCATACCGCTGCCAAAGCTCCTGCTCCCGTTTCACCACGGCATCGGGTAGTTTGCGTTGGAAGAGGCGGGGCGGAAAGAGGCGGACGTAGTTCAGTTTGTCCTCCTCCATTTCAAAGCCAGCTTTGATGAACTCCGAGCGCCAGAGGGTATAAGGGCGGATGTTCTCGTTGCCCATCGTCACGGTGCGGCCAAGGCCCTCGTCGAAATAGTCAATGATGCGGTTGTTGCCCCGCTGCTTGTAGAGCTTGATGCGCTGTATCAGGTTATTGCCGTTCTCTTCGATGGCGATGAGCTTGCCGCCGGGCCGCAGGGTCTGGTGGAAGATGCGGAGGCTGTCCTGCAAGGGTTCGAGGTGGTGCAGGGTGTCCTGCACGATGATGATGTCCTCGGAATTTGGTTTTATTTCCGTGGAGAAAACGTCTTCGTAGCTGGTGCGCACGAGGCTCATGTCGCCGTATTTCGACCAGAAGTCGAGGCGGGCGGGTATTTCTTTGAAATAGAATTCGAGCGTGGTGCCACGGGATGCAATGCCGTTCAGCGCCAAGAAGATTTGGGTGGTGGCGTAGCCGCAGCCACAGTCCCAGAGGGTGAGAGGGGTGAGAGGGGTGAGAGAGTGAGAGGAGTGAGAGGGTGAGAGAGTGAGAGGGTGAGAGCCGACTTCGATAACGCCGCTCCGCTCCGGTCATTCCGATTATTGG
>JADLHE010000564.1 GCA_020848965.1 Saprospiraceae bacterium | reverse complement strand
TGGAGCCACCAGCCGCCGATGTTTTTTGGGGCAACGATTGATTCTTTGAATCAGTAGAAAATCATTGCTGGAACACCCTCACGTAGTCCACTTTCATTTGTTGCGGGAACTTCGTGGAGCCGTCGGGGCTGCCCGGCCAATTGCCGCCTACGGCAACATTGAAGATGAAGAAGAAGTTTTCCTTGAATTCGCTCAAGCCTGAAGGCGTGATGTCCACAACGTTGTACTGCACATCGTCTAGGAGCCATTTGATGGACTGCTCATCCCAAATAAGGCTGAAAACATGGTACTCGTCGGCGAAGGTGCAAGATGGCGCTAGGGTGGATTGCCCGTATTGGGCATGGCTGCCGTTGTTGTCCCAGTGCACGGTTCCATGCAGCTTATTGGGTTCACTGCCGATCACTTCCATGATGTCAATCTCGCCGCATTTTGGCCAGCTCACTGCGTTGATATTGTCGCCGAGCATCCAAAGGGCTGGCCAGATGCCCTTGCCATAAGGCAGTTTTGCCCGAATGTCAATGCGGCCAAATTTGAAAGATTGCAACCCCTGTGTTTTCAGGCGGGAAGAGGTGTAGGATGCGCCACCGAAGCTCTCTTGCTTGGCCTCAATGACGAGCTTGCCGTCCTCGATGTAGTTATTGGCGGGGCGGTCGGTATAGTATTGCAGTTCGTTGTTGCCCCAGCCGTTGCTGCCCCTGCCAATGTCATAAGTCCAGTTGGTGAGGTCAATGGATGGACCGTTGAACTCGTCAGCCCAAACGAGGGTGTAGCCCGCATAGCTATCGGGGCTGGTGTAGCCTGCTTCTCCGGACGGCACATCGTCGTTGAGGATGGTGGCCAATATGCTACTGGCCTTCAAACTGCCATTCTCTGGGTTGGACAGACTGATGGTAAACAGCTCGTCCGCTTCCAGGCAGGCATCGCCAAGCAGGGCAATGTCAATGGTCTTTTCAGTCTCGCCAGTGGCGAAGGTCAGGGTGCCAGAGGCGCTCACGAAGTCGTCGCCAGATTTGGCCGTGCCGTCGGCGGTGACGTAACTGAAAGCCACGGGCTTGTTGAAGGCATTGGACAGTTTGGCGGCGAAACTGACTTTTGAGTTGGCGTCGTTGCCCTCCAGCCCGCTGGCAGCATCCACGGTGATGGTGGGTGGTTGGGAGATGACAGTGCCGCCGCCGCCATCGTCATCTTTGCCGCAAGCGGCAAAGACTAAAGCAATCGCTAGATTTTGTAAAAGGAGTAACTTTTTCATGGTTAGAATTTTTGCCAAATGTAATGGGATTTCCTGCAAAAGAGTTTAGGATTTAGCCATGTTTTTGGCTTCCAATATTTGGGGAACGCAGTCAGTCCGTGGGGTGTAAAAACTAGGGATTGGTCTTTGACGAAAAAGGTAGAACTTCGGCTATGGGGATTTTAGGGCGCAAAATTGCTTCGAATCTTGCGCCCAGTTCGGGAAAGGGAGGCTCCGTGGAAAAACAAAATATTGGTTCATGCTGCATGATTGCGTGGCTTGGACTATTCCAGCACCAAGGTTCGTTTTTTCGGATATTTCACGGCATACCTTAGTTCCACTTTGCGCTCATCTCGTGGAGCAAGCGCCAGTTTCCAGGTCAGTTTTTGGGTATCCTTATCGAGTGTTGCGCCCTCATATTCAAGGTCTTCAACGCTCATTTCCCTATCGGTAGGAATGGGGAATTGGTCAATAATGGTGAGGTTGATGGGCTGTTGTTTATTGTTCTTTGCAGTGATTTCAAAAGCCCGACTATCGGTCTTATTAGAACCAATGAACTGCCGGGAACTGAAATCCTTCAACCGGGTACGCTTTACAACGATTCCTTTGTCCATCCCCAGCGAAATATCGAGGGTGTCGGAGCTGTTGCGGGTGTCGAGCAGCGATTTGCCAAGGTAGCCGCCTTCAAAGAACAGGTTCACTTCCCCGTCGAGCAAGTTGAGGTTTTGCCAGTCGGTGATATGCGCCGTTAGGTAGGCGTTCTCGTCGAGTTTTGGCGTGGCGAAGTATTCATAAGCAGCGGGAATGGTTTCCGATTTGATGTCCACGGAATAAGTTTTACTGTCGTTGAGGATGGTGTAAGGCACTTCTATTTCAAAATTGACGGTGGTGGGCTGGTACAGTTCCTTGTTATCAAGGGCAATGGTCTGTTTTGGCGGCAGATTCCCAGTTACTCGAACGCCATCTATATAGTAGTTTGTAGCATCAGCACGGCTCCCTCTAATATTTGATTCTTCTGATTTGGTTACCAATACCTCATCCAATGCTATACTAGCATCTACTAATACCACGTTTTGCAACTTGGAATTTACGGGAATTTCACGACTGCCATACCCCAAATAGCTCACCATCAGGGTGGAAGGAGCTGGCGGTATTTTCAGTAAATATTTCCCATCCATATCCGTTATCGTGCCAATGGAGCTGCCCTTCAAGAGTACCGTAGCGCCAATCAAAGGCTCGCCAGATTGGTCCACCACAACACCGCTCACTTCTGCGATGCCCCCTATGCCTTTGATGGCCTGTGAGGCCGTGGGGCCAACATACCCATAGCGCAGGTACCACGGTGGTAGCTCCCTCGCCACCCCGCTCAGCGTAGGGTCGCCGTTGGACAAGGTGAGCTTCACCTCCTTCCAATCTTCGCCGCTGCTTTGGAAAACATTGGCTTTGAGCGAGAGGTCAATGGGGCTGCTCACGTCCTTCACCCGCAGGTCGTAACTGGCAAACCAGCCCGCATCTTTTACGAAATAACTCAAATCAAAACTGGCGCTCGTGGCCGCCTTTGCCGATACCGTGACCAATACCTCGCTGGTGGCAAGGTCTTTCCGTTGGTGGAGCGCCGTCAGTTGCTTGCTGATTTTCTGGACGGTGCTGTCAATGCGGGCGATGTTTTTGCTCGTTTCGAGTTGCTTGAGTAGTACATCTGTCAGTTGTTGGCGTTGGTATTCGACGGCTTGGCGCAGTTCGGCGGTGCTCACCCCTGTATTTGCGCCGCCCACCGATTGGTTTTTTTCGAGCATGGCCTTCACTTGTTGTTGAACGGCCAGCATGGACTGCTGCACGTTGCGTGCTTCCAACTGTTGGGACTTTTCGTTTTCCAAAACCGTGATTTCTTCCCGGCGCACCTGTTCTTCCAAGTGGTTCAGTTGGTGTATGACCGAAAGAATGGTAAAAGCGCCATCTCCTTTCACTTGGATGCTCTGGCGGTCAATATTGGGGGAAATATCCTTGAACACCAATTCCGTCCGGCCCGCAGGCAGGTTGGTTTTTGCCGTTCGGGTCACCTGTCCGCCATTCAAGAATACCGTCACATTTTCGATGGTGGAGGCGACGGGTTGTTTTTTACCCTGTCCCAAAAGGCTTTGGGCAAAAACGAGGAGCAGCAGTGGGAATAGATAGTTTTTTTTCATGATGAAGCGTTTATTGGGAGAACGAGAGCAATGATTGATAGGGTTGGTAGCCGATTGATTTTTTACCTTCACCCCAAAATCTACTACATGAAACTCACCACCTTCCTGTTCCTCCTTTGCTGTGCAACGTTTGCCGCTGCCCAATCCACCCGAACCCTCTGGTTCGACGAGCCGGCCAAGTTCTTCGAGGAGACCCTCGTGCTCGGTAATGGCCGCATCGGCGCCTCCGTCTTCGGTGGTGTGGCCGTGGATTCCATGTTCCTCAACGACGCCACGCTCTGGTCGGGCGGGCCGGTGGACCGGAACATGAACCCAGATGCCCACACGCACCTCGCCGCCGTGCGGGATGCGCTGGCACGGGAGGACTACCCCGCCGCCGACTCGCTGAACAAGCGGCTGCAAGGTTCGTTTTCACAAGGCTTTGCACCGCTAGGGACCCTGTACCTCAATTTCCAGCACGAAAAAGGCGAGGTGAAAAACTACTACCGGGAACTCGACATCGAACAGGCCGTGAGCGCGGTGCGGTATGAAGTAAATGGGGTCAAATTCCAACGGGAATACTTCATCTCAGCGCCTGATTCGGTGATGGTCATCCGGCTTTGGAGCAGCAAAAAAGGGGCGCTGAATTTTGATTTGAACTTCAAGAGTTTGCTGAAATACAGTGTGGCAGCGCAAGGTGAAGCCTTGATGGCAGCGGGCTATGCGCCTGTCGTCGCAGAACCGAGCTACCGGGGCGACATGCCCAACGCCGTTGTTTTCAATGAAGGAAAGGGAACCCGCTTTGCTGCGCAATTTTTCATCAAAAACAAGGGTGGCGAGTTGGTGAAAAATGGCGGCGGCATTGGCCTGCGCAACGGCACGGAAGCAACCATTTTCGTCAGCATGGCCACCAGTTTCAACGGCTTCGACAAAGACCCCGTCAAAGAAGGGCTGGACGCCACCGCCATTGCGAAGCGAAATCTAAAAAACGCCAGCGCCAAGCCGCACAAAGACCTCCTCGACGACCACCGCAAGGACTATATGCGCTTCTTCAAGCGGGTGTCACTCGACCTTGGCGCTACGGCTGCACCAAACCTGCCCACCGACGAGCGCCTCATCCGCTACGCAAAGGGCGAGGAGGACAAGAACCTCGAAATCCTCTACTTTCAGTACGGCCGCTACCTGCTCATCAGCAGCAGCCGGACGCCGGGTGTGCCCGCCAATTTGCAGGGCATCTGGAACCCCTACGTGCGCCCGCCCTGGAGCAGCAATTACACCATCAACATCAACGCCGAGGAGAACTACTGGCTGGCCGAGACCTGCAACCTGAGTGAGCTGCACCAGCCGCTTTTGAGTTTTATTAAAAATGTGTCAACAAACGGGGCCACCACTGCCAAAAACTTCTACGGCGTGCAGCGTGGCTGGGTGGCCTGCCACAATTCCGACATCTGGGCCATGAGCAACCCCGTCGGCGACTTCGGCAAGGGCGACCCCGTTTGGGCCAACTGGAACATGGGCGGCACCTGGCTCTCGACGCACCTCTGGGAGCATTTCACTTTCACGCAGGACGTGGATTTTTTGAAAAACGAAGGCTATCCATTGATGAAAGGCGCTGCTGAGTTCTGCCTCGACTGGCTGGTGAAGGATAAAAAAGGCCAACTCGTCACCTCGCCCAGCACCTCGCCAGAGAACAAGTTCGTGACACCGGAGGGCTTCCACGGGGCCACGTTCTATGGCGGCACCGCCGACTTGGCAATGATAAAAGAACTGTTTGAGCAGACCATTGCGGCAGCAAAAACGCTGAAGACGGACGCCGATTTTGCGAAGCAACTGGAGACGGCGCTGGCGCAACTCGCCCCCTACCAAATCAGCAAAACGGGCGGCCTGCAAGAGTGGTACCACGACTGGCAGGACGAAGACCCCAAGCACCGCCACCAGTCGCACCTGTTCGGGCTGCACCCCGGCCATCAGATAACACCCGCCGAGACGCCTACCTTGGCCGATGCTTGCCGCCGGACGCTTGAAATCAAGGGCGACGAGACCACTGGCTGGTCGAAGGGCTGGCGTATCAACCTCTGGGCGAGGCTGCGGGACGGCAACCGGGCCTATAAAATGTACCGGGAACTGCTGCGCTTCGTGCCGCCGGACGGCCTGAAAACCAATATGAGCAACGGCGGCGGCACCTACCCGAACCTATTCGATGCGCACCCGCCTTTCCAGATTGACGGCAATTTCGGCGGAGCGGCTGCCGTTGCTGAGATGCTGGTGCAGAGCGATGATAAGCAAATCCACCTGCTGCCCGCCCTGCCCGATGCCTGGAAAAGCGGCTCGGTGAAGGGCCTTTGCACCCGTGGCGGCTTCGTCATTGACATGGACTGGAAGGATGGCCGGGTGGTGAAGGTGAACGTGTTTTCGAGGACGGGCGGCACGGCACGGCTCACGGACGGAAAAGATGGACGCTGGGAAGTGGAAGTGAAAAAAGGGGCGAGCGTGGAGGTGGCGTGGTGATGATTAAATTCTTGCTAATAATGCAATTTAATGTGTCAAATCGTCTGTAAATGCTGCGATAACTGTATTTTTCCGTTCATTATTTATAAATTAAAACCTATGGAAAAAGGAACAAAACAAAACCCCTGGCAACTCAAAACGCCACCGCTCACTTCCGACTACGAAATGTACCGTGACGTGAAGGACGACGTGGACATCATCGTCTGCAAGGTCGGCAGCACCACCCTGCACTACGACGCCCGCTGCCTTAACGACCTCCACACTATGCTAAAGGCGCACGGCGACTGGATGGAACTCGGCTCCGCCGATGAACAAAAACCCGCCAAGGAAGGCACCGTGGAAGCTTGGGGCCGCTCCGAAAGCAACCCCGTCGGTGGTTGGTATGGCCTCAAGAAAGGCTACCGTGGCCGCTTCGGTATGTACGTGCCGCCACTTATGGAGGAGCTTGGCCTCGCCGAAGTGGAGCATAATCCTAAAGGGAACCGGATGCGAGCAAAGTGATGATTGGCCATGAAGGCCATTGTGGCAATGGCCTTCATGGCTGCAAAACTTATCTATACAAACTGCTGAACGCCGAATATCTCGGCCATTAATGCTTTACCACGAAAGCACCTGCTTTTGTGTATTTACCATTATTTATTACTGCAAAATAAACCCCTTCTACCAAATGGGAAGTGCTTATTTTAAAGGAGTTTTCACTGATTTTATAATTGGAAACCTTATTTCCGATTTGGTCATAAATTGTTAATTCCGCAGCTCCAAAAACCTGCTTATTTCCCCAATCAATCGTCACAAAATCACCTGCCGGATTGGGGG
>JADLHE010000563.1 GCA_020848965.1 Saprospiraceae bacterium | reverse complement strand
TTTGGAGTTCGCCCCATTTGCCTTCGCCTTCGCTGCGGGCATAAAAGATTTTCAAACGCAGAATGCCAGCATCGTCGGCTTCTTTCTTGCCTTCCAGGAAGCTGTTGCGGGTGAAGAAAATCTCCTCACCATTTGGAGAAAATGCCACCGAAGCATCGTGGTACTTGGTGTTGATTTCGTTGGAAAACTTCTCCGGACGGCCAAAAGTGTAGTTGCCACAGCCATCTTCTTGGCTGCCTTGTTGCTTGGCATCCACGTAGTAAAGTTCGAGGAATGGGTTGCCCGTCCAGTTGTGGGTGCGACGGATGATGGGGTTCGTGTCCCTTTCAGAAGAGAACACCAAGCCGTCTTTGTAGAAAAATGGGCTGAAATCATCCGAAGCGGAGTTGAAATCACAGTTTTTGATTTCATAGCTCGATACCGCTTTGGTCATCAGTTCTTCCTCATAATTGCAGGCATTGAGGAGGTGGGTGCCCCGCTGGTCGTCCGGTGCGAGGTCAACGAACTGCTGGAACCACTCCTTGGCCACGTCGCATTTGCCGTTGCGCTGGAGCATCATGCCGTAGTAGAGCTTGTGGATGGGTTCTGCCTGCGGCAGACGTACCACTTGGCCGTACCAAAACTCGGCATTGGGCGTGTCGTTGATTTTGCGGTAAGCCTCGGCAAGGTTGATTTTGGCCGTGGCATCGTCGCTTTTTTCCAAAATTTGGTTGTACAACTCTATGGCCCCCATATAGTCGAGGTTGTCCATTTTCTGCTGTGCAGACTTTAGTTTCCCAGTCTGGGCCATCGCAGTCAGTGCGAACAAGCAGATGAAAACCGGGGTGAGGATATTTCGCATGGCTTCTTTCTTTTAAGGAATGAAGGATTGAAGGATAGAAGGATTGGAATGAGTAAGGATTGAATGATTGAGGGATTGAAGGATTGAAGCGTTCCTTCAATCCTCCAGCCCTTCAATCCTTCAATCCTTAGAAATAACGAGGCGTTACTACTTTGTTTTCCCTGAAATCAAACTCGTAGCCGAGCATCAACTCGAATGCGCCACTGGTGACCCTATTGAGCTTGGTCAACTGATAATCGTAGGCCATGCCTATTCGCATGCCGCTCTTCAACACGTAGGAGACCCAGAAATTGCTGGAACCATAGCTGGAGCGAGGATTGGACGGCTCCAGCAGATTTGTTGAAAAAGCAGAGTTCAAAGATGCACCCACCCACAAAGTTTGATGGAACAGCAAGGACAGGTCCAATGAGAACTCGTTGGGCGCTGCTATGTTTTTGAATGGTGTCAGCTTGGAAAGGCGCTTGTCAGCACCTACGTTCCTCCAAATGAAGGACGGCTTGAAGATGATGGCATCCCCTTTTACTGGAATGGCGGCGCCCGTCATGAAATAGAAGTGGCGCACGTAGCGGGCGTAAACATCCGTTCCACCTGGGTCATCTTTGCCCAAGGCATATTCCACCAATTTCGGGCTGGAAACGCCAGCATAAAAGTTCTTTCCATAGAAGAAAAGGCCCATGCCGAAGTTGGGTAGCACGAAGTTTACGTTATCTTGGAAGACCTGGTCGTTCGGGTCGTCAATTACGACATCCTTATAGTTGGCATTGTAATTATGAACGCCGCCTTGCAAGCCAACGCTCAGTTTGTATTTGCCCATTGGAATGCGATATGCGTAGGAAAGGCTGGCACCAGTGGTTCGGCTGGGCCCGATGATATCGTTCACCACGCTGAAACCAACACCAACCCGCTCATTTCGAAGTGGGGTGTGGGCCGTCAAGCTCTGCGTGGTTGGCGCACCTTCTATTTCAACCCATTGCGAGCGGTGTATCAGCCCTACGGAAAGGTACTCCTTGCTGCCCGCATAGCCTGGGTTGTAAATCAGGCTGTTGAACATGTATTTGGTGAACATTGGGTCTTGCTGCGCAAAAACTGTTTTCCCCAAAAGCAACATGAACGTGAATAAGGTCAATGTTTTTTTCATCATTAAGGAATTTTGCAAAACACTTCTTTGAATGGTTATGCTGGACTTGATTGCCGTATTGTTAGATTGTTTGATTGTCTCGATTAGCAGGATTTGCTACTCCAATCTAACAATACAGCAATTCAACAATTCTATTTTATCGTTGCAACTGCAAAAAGCCATTGAACTTTCTGCCGTCTTTCAAAAGGTCAATTCTGTAGAAGTACGTCCCATCTGGCAGGTCTCCGCTCCTATATGTGCCCTTCCAGGTATTTTTGTAGTCCGTTTCCTTGAAGACCAGTAGCCCCCATCGGTTATAGACTTCCACCGTGTTCGAGAACTTTTCGATGTTCTCAATCATAAACACCTCGTTTGAGCCATCGCCATTTGGCGAAAAGCCATTGTAAATGATAATGTCAAAGTTGTTTCCTCCACAGGCGTCTATTACGACTGTTGCCGTGTCGCAGCCAACCGGATTGCAAAGCACGTACTGAAAAGTGTCCAAGCCACAGAAATCCTGGTTAGGGATGTAGGTGACGGACTGGTTGGGGTTCAGCACGGTAAGCCCGTGGTTTGGGCCAATGCCGCCCGTGCTGGGGTCAAGTAAGGTCAATTCTACCGGCAAGCAATTGCCAAGCGTGTCATTCGCCAGAATGACAATATTAACGGGGGTGTTCAACTGTGTGGAAGCCGTATCATCTACGGCATCAGGGGGAAGGGAATTTGCGCAAGGGCCTGTATTCGGAACTACGGTGATATAGGCATAAGTTGTGTCGCAAACGCCGTAATCATCGCAGATGACTATACAAGCTGTATCGGTACCAAGGCCGATGCCATCCGCAAACAGGCATAAAGATATGTTGTTTGGGAGAAATTCAACCTCCGTACCGGATAAATTAGGGCAAAAATTTGTAATACTTACAATATTGCCCGCCAGTTCAGTAGTGTCAAGACAGTAGGTTTCGTTTGTGTTAAGTGCGATGGTGTCAATAATTGTACCAGACTCAGGCAACTTCACAAAGACGCAAAGGGTTGTGGTGTCTGTATTGCCCCTGTCATCGGTGATGAGGAAGCAGGCTTGGTCGAGGCCGGGCGCAAAACCTGTGTAGATGATGCAATTGGTGACGGGGTCAAAATCGAAGTCAACACTCTCGCCGCTTTCGTCTGGGCAGATGTTTTCTATGGAGACGACCGTGCCCGGCACATTGTCCAAATCGAGGCAAAAAGTGTCAGAGAAATTGATGGTGAGTGTGTCAATCAGCTTACTGCCCTGCGCTTGGCAAAGGGAGCCATCCACCGTTATGACGACGTAGGTTGTATCGCACATGCCTAGGTTATCGCACACGACAATACATGCCCGCTCGGTGCCATTGCAGCGAAGGCCAGAATATTTCAAGCAATAAAAATCCTCGATTACGGTAAAATCCACAAAATCGCCGCTGTCGTCCGGACAGATGTTCTCAATGGATACAGGGGAGCCGAGCAAATAGGTGGAGTTGAAACAAACAGAGTAGGGCAGGCTATCGGCTGGAATTGTATCGTAGAAATAGGTTGGCGGCGGTGCCACCAAGCATTGTACCATCACCATCAGCGTATCTTTTTCGTTGCTTGCAAAATTGGTGACGATGAGCTTGTTCATACCCACCTGCATTTGCATCTCCGAGCCTTGGGGCAGCAGGCCAAAGTTCAGTCCGATGATGGACTGGGTAGAATTGGACATTACTTCCACTTGCATATCGGAGTAATCGTTGCCCGGAACTCCACCTTTGATGCTGAGGGTGGTGGCATCGTGCGTCCAAAAACCGAAGGGGTCCCAAACGTTCATCATGCCCACCAGTTCCACGATGTTCATGAACATGCCGTCGTGCGTCTGTCCGTTCACCGACCAGCCCTCCAAATAGTAAGGCCCCATATTCCCCAAGCCAAACAAGGTATTGTAGCTGTAGGTAATGGTGGTGTCAAAATCACAGCCCGTGGCAGCTGCAGAATACGGGCTGCCATTTTGGAAGATGATATAATCGTTGAAGTCGGCTGCTGGGATGGGCAGGCAAACGTTTGCCGTTTGGCAATCGGGTGAGAAGACGTGGAGCGTGTCCATCGGGAAGATGCCTTCGGCCTTGGTTTTAGCCATGGCCAACAACGCTACCAGCGCTACCAAAAGATGTTTCAATCTATTCATGGAACTACGGTTTTTGTTTCCGAACATTATCATGCTGTTTCAAAAAAACTGGGCAAAGCACAGCCACTGCGCATTGGCGCAAGTTTGGTCGGTTATGGCCAGAACTAAGACTGGTACTTGCCGTTCTACTAATTAGTGTCCGTCGGAAATGCTGTTTTCGGTAGGGGGTTTTCTAATAATTCGATTGGCGTTGGGACGCTCAGATTATGATAATTTGCAATACACGAAAATTGTGCCAGAATTATTAAAAAAAATAATGTGTTTCATTTTTAACGAAAAGGGCGAGCCGGAAAAATTGCTAAGCAAAATCTCCGGCTCGCCCTA
>JADLHE010000562.1 GCA_020848965.1 Saprospiraceae bacterium | reverse complement strand
TTTCGAATAAGGTTTTGAATTTGCATGATTGCTCCTTTAGCGTGATGGAACACTGATTTAACTGATTCAACAGATTTGAACTGATTAGGAATCTGTGTAAATCATGTCAAATCTGTTAAATCTGTGTCCTATCCAATCTAAGTTTGACAGCTCTCGCATGTGCCTCCAGTTCCTCCGCCCTTGCCAGTGTGACGATGGCTGGTCCGATGCCCGCCATCCCCTCCCGACTGATGCGCTGGAACGTGATTTTTTTCATAAAACTGTCCAGCGAAACGCCGGAATAGCTGCGGGCAAAGCCGCTCGTGGGCAGCGTGTGGTTCGTGCCGCTGGCATAGTCGCCGGCTGCTTCTGGGGTGTAGTTGCCGAGGAAGACGGAGCCAGCGTTGATTACTTTTCCGCTCAATTCTTCGGCGTTTTCGCAGGCCAAAATCAAGTGTTCGGGAGCATAGAAATTGATGGCTTTCAATGCAAGTTCCTGATTTTCAAGCAACAAGAAAACGCTGTGGTCGAGGGCAGCTCGGAGCATTTTTTGACGGGGCAGGGTAGCGACTTGCTTTTCGACTTCGTCAATGACCTGCTCCAAAACGGTTTCGGAGGTCGTCAAAAACACCACTTGCGAATCAACATCGTGCTCGGCTTGGGAGAGCAGGTCAGCGGCGACGAAGGCTGGGACGCAGGTTTCATCGGCAAAAACCAGCACTTCACTTGGCCCAGCGGGCATATCAATCGGGGTGCCGGACTGCTGCACGAGCAGCTTGGCGGCGGTCACATAGCGGTTGCCAGGGCCGAAGATTTTATAGACCTGCTGAACGGTTTCCGTGCCAAATGCCAAGGCACCGATGGCTTGTGCGCCACCGATTTTGAAGATTTTGGAAATGCCCGCTGTTTGCGCAGCAAACAGTATGGCAGGATGCACTGAGCCGTCTTTCGCCGGAGGCGTACACAACACAATTTCCTGACAGCCAGCCAATTGCGCAGGGATGCCGAGCATTAAAACCGTAGAGAACAACGGTGCTGTACCCCCTGGAATGTACAGACCAACTCGCTCAATGCCCACGCTTTTGCGCCAGCAAACAACACCGGGCATGGTCTCGATTTGCCGCACAGGCTCCCGTTGCGCAGCATGGAAGGTCTCGATGTTTTTTGCCGCTAGACGAATGGCGGATTTCAGTTCGACGGACAAGTTGCGTTCGGCGGCTCCCAATTCCTCGGCGGTCACTTCGAGGCGGTCGAGATGAACCCCATCGAAGCGGGCGGTGTACTCCATAAGGGCGGCGTCGCCACGGGTTTTTACGCTTCGCAATACTTCCGATACGGTGGCCGAGAGGTCTGCTTGGTCAATGACCGGGCGCTGGAGGAGTTCCGCAAGTTGTTGATTGTCAGGATATTTGGCGATTTGCATGATGGACGGTGTTTCGAGTTTTTGAGGTGACATCTTTTTGCGGGCAATACGCTTCTGATAACGCAGTATTTAAAAAGCAAAAAGGTGTCATCTCGAAAACGGCCGCCATAAGATGACACCTTTTTGCCTTTTTAAATTGCTGCTAAAATTGAAATTTCGAGCTGGCAAAAAGATGTCACCTTATGGCTTTACAGAATCATTTTCTCAATTGGCACCACCAAAATCCCCTGGGCCCCATTGGCTTTTAAGTCCTCGATGATGTCCCAAAAACGGTCTTCCTGCACCACGGAATGGACGCTGCTCCAGCCTGCATCGGCGAGTGGCAGCACGGTGGGACTTTTCATGCCGGGCAGGATGCGGATGATGTCAGCGAGGCGGTCGTTAGGGGCGTTCAGGAGGATGTACTTGTGGTTTTTGGACTTTTTGACGGCCCGGATTCGGAAGAGCAGTTTGTCGAGCAGGGCCTGTTTTTCCGAGGGCAGGTTTTGCGAAGCAACCAAAACTGCCTGGGATTCGAGTACGGTCTCCACCTCCCGTAACCCATTGGAAATCAGTGTACTACCCGTGCTGACGAGGTCGCAGATGCAGTCGGCGAGGCCGATGCTGGGGGCTATTTCGACGGAGCCGCTGATTTCGTGGAGGTCGGCAGTGACACCGTTTTTCCGAAGGAAATCGCCCAAAATCTGCGG
This sequence comes from Saprospiraceae bacterium, assembly GCA_020848965.1. Lineage (GTDB taxonomy): Bacteria > Bacteroidota > Bacteroidia > Chitinophagales > Saprospiraceae > UBA6168. The sequence continues at coordinate 5,052 of JADLHE010000562.1, read as the reverse complement.
GTAGGAAGTGGCGATGCGGGCACCTTGCAAACTGCCGACGCCCTCGTATTTGGCGGACTTTGGCACGGCTAACGAAAGGCGGCAGCGGCCAAAACCGAGCGGTTCGATGACCTCGATGAGTTTGTTTTTCTCGAAAACGACGTTCTCACCGACGATGCCGCAGTCGGCCACGCCATCCTCGACGTACTGCGGGATGTCGTCGTCACGCAGGAAAAAGACTTCGAGCGGGAAGCTGTCGGCAATGGCACGGAGCCGCCCGCCGCCGTTGCTGACGCCAATGGAGCAGGATTTGAGCAGGCCGACGGAGTCTTCGTAAAGGCGGCCTGACTTTTGGATGGCAAGTCGAAGCATTGTTTGATTGTTGAATTGTTTGATTGTTGTTGGCGCAGGGATTACTAAGCTCAACCGCTCAGGCTTACCAATCCCTGCCTACCGGACAGGCAGGCCTTCCTTCGGCCGGGCTTAGCAATCCTTCGCTGAGGGCAAACAAAAAAGGCTTGCCGGGCGAACCGACAAGCCTTTTTTGAGCATGAAAAACTTTCGTTTTACATCAAAAACAGGTCTGCTCGCCGGGCTGCGGTGAGAAGAAATGATGATGATGGATGTGAATGAAATTTTTCATGATGGCGGCAAAGCTAAGCGGGTTTTGGTTGCGGAGCAAGATAGGCGCAAAACTTTTTGGGTAAAATGACCGAATTATGACCACCAATTTGCGTTGCAAGAAAAAGAATGTGACCTTGGTTACACAGCTTGCTTGAGTATGGGCTTATTTTGCGCCATATTTTTTTACACCTATGCAAACCTTTTACCTTCAATTATTTTGAAAGACCGTGCAAATTAATCTCGCCGAAAAAGTATTGCATCGAATCTTCCCTTTCCTTGAATGGTGGCCAGAGGTGAACAAAGGCACGTTGAAGGCTGACCTTATTGCCGGCCTTACGGGAGCTGTTATCGTATTGCCACAGGGTGTGGCTTTCGCAACGATTGCGGGCTTGCCGCCGATGTACGGGCTTTACACGGCGATGGTAACGCCCATCGTGGCGGCGCTTTTTGGTTCGTCTAGGCACTTGGTTTCTGGTCCAAACACGGCTATTTCTTTGGTGATTTTTGCGACCTTGACCAATATGGGGCTGGTGCCTGGTACGGAAGATTTTGTGGCAAATGCGCTCACCATTACGTTTCTGGCGGGTGCCATCCAATTGGCTTTGGGGCTTGGGCGGATGGGCACGCTGGTGAACTTCGTTTCCCATGTGGTGCTGGTGGGGTTCACGGCTGGGGCGGCCATTCTTATCATCGAGAGCCAATTGAAACACTTGCTGGGGCTGGACATCGAGTCGGGCAAATCGTTCGTACATACCGTAAGAGCCATAATTTTAAACATTAACCACACCAATCCCTATTCTTTGGTAGTGGGTGCTTTTACCTTTGTTTTTGCTATTTTAAGCAAAAGAATATTTCCAAAGCTCCCAAACCTTCTCACTGGGCTGGTAGCAGGCAGCCTGCTGGCCTATGCGTTTGGCGGCGAGTCGGTCGGCCTTTCTTTGGTGGGCGAAGTGCCCCGGGGCTTGCCTCCGATGTCGGTTTCTATCATCCACTTTTCCAATTTTTTGGACATTCTTCAACCAGCCTTTGCGATTGCACTGCTGGGCCTTATACAATCGGTGGCCATAGCCCGTTCCATTTCGATTAAGTCGGAGCAGCAGCTTGACAACAACCAAGAATTTGTGGGACAGGGCTTGTCCAACATAATAGGGAGCATGTTTTCAAGCTATGGTGGGGCTGGTTCATTCACCCGCTCTGGGTTAAACTATGAGGTGGGCGCCAAAACGCCCATGTCGGCCATTTTTGCATCGGTACTCTTGCTCATCATCGTGCTTATGGTAGCGCCACTGATAGCCTACCTGCCCATTGCGAGCATGGCTGCTGCAATATTGATTGTTGCCTATAATTTGATAGACTTGGATTTTGCGAGAACCGTATTGAAATCCAGCAAGCGACAGAGCATCGTTATGATAATAACGTTTGCGGCCACCCTTTTGACGAACCTTGACTCTGCGGTGTACCTCGGCGTTATTTTTTCTTTGGTTTTTTACCTTCAAAAAGCCTCTACGCCCAACCTGGCCGTTATGGCACCCGACCCCGATGATGCCAACCGACGATTTACTTATTTGCTGCGCAAAAAATTACCTGAATGCCCTCAGATGAAGACTTTGCGATTGGATGGTTCTATTTTCTTTGGCTCGGTGAACCATATTTCAACCGAAATCAGGGAGCTGATGGATGAGGCCTCCCCCGAAGTTCATACGCTGCTCATCGTTGGGCAGGGCATCAATTTCATTGACGTGGCAGGGTCGGAATGGCTGCTGCACGAGGCAAAACGATGGGAACAGAAGGGGGGTGGGCTTTATTTCACGGGCTTGAAATTGAATGCGCAGGAGACCCTAATTCGAGGCGGGTTTCGGAAGGAAATAGGGGAAGACCACTTCTTCGTTTCCAAAGAGGAAGCCTTGCGACAATTGGTTCCCAAGCTCAGGGACGACGTTTGCGCAAGCTGCAGCAAAAGGATTTTCCAGGAGTGCGAAAAACGCCCCCCGTTCGACCAAATTTGATGCTTATTTGTCCTTGTCAAGGAAATCTTTTCGGTGCTTGAACAAAACCTTGATGGTGTAAACCACAAGCAAAGGGAAAAGGACGCACAGGTCGAACCTGAAGCCTAGTTCAACTTTGTTGAAAGCACGTTGATGCTCTACTAATTTTAAGAGCACAACAAAAATTATCCAGATGCTTGTCAGGAATAGCAAGTAGTTCTTATTGTCGTCGGATTCCATTGTTTCTGTGTCTATATACTCGTTTAACCTCTTATTCGCTGTTGCAAATATGCTGACGAGAGCATGATAGAGCGGTTTAGAAAAGCTGAACTAAGAAACGACCCATTCAAATTCAATTGGTCAGTACTGAAGACCTTATTGCAGTTGGAAATACATCTACAAATCTTTTTTACCCTTTTCCAACTGGCACTTCTTGTTGAAGTATATGAGAATCAACCCCTAAAATAACCGGACAAAATTAAATTTCAAATTTCGAAACTTCCCACTCTTCGATGATTTTTTTGATTTTATTGGCAATTCTGTACACATTTGCCACAGTTTTACATTTGTATGGCAAAAAACAAGACAGGCACATCCACCAGCACGTTTGGGAGCACAGGGAGAATTAACCATGACGCTTCCAAATTTTACAATTCTAGGCTGTATGCTGGTTTGGGCCAGGTGCCTGATGAAAAGCTGGTGACCCATGATTTCCCAAGTCATTTGGAAAACCAAATAATGGTAGCCAGTTCCGTCAACATGACCGAAATCCCTGACGGCTCGGTTCATTTGATGATAACCTCACCTCCCTACAACGCCAGCAAGGACTACGACGAAGACCTTTCCCTCTTGGAATACCTCGAATTTCTGCGGCAAGTTTTCACGGAAACCTACCGAGTGCTAGTGCCCGGCGGGCGTGCCTGCGTCAATTTGGCAAACCTTGGCCGCAAACCCTATATCCCGCTCACCTCGCATATTGTCCTGCTGATGCAGGAAATCGGCTTCCTCATGCGGGGCGAAATCATCTGGGACAAAGGCGCAAGCTCTACCTCAAGCACGGCTTGGGGCAGTTGGCAAAGCGCCTCCAATCCAATCCTTCGGGATGTCCACGAGTACATCTTGGTGTTTTCCAAAGGTGATTACAAAAGGCATTTGACAAAAAAGGAGAAATCAGTCAAAAAGAATACCATAAGCAGGGACGAGTTCTTGGATTGGACAAAAACCATTTGGCAGATGAGCGCTGAATCCGCAAAAAGAATAGGCCACCCTGCACCATTTCCATTGGAGTTGCCCCATCGGCTCATGCAGCTTTATTCATTTGAAACGGACGTGGTGCTCGACCCCTTCATGGGCAGCGGCACGACGGCTGTGGCTGCATTGCGCAGCGGCAGGAAATTCATCGGTTACGAAATCGTGGAGGAATATGCGGAATTGGCGAAAAAGCGTATTGCCGCCGTTCAGATACCGAACTGAGCGAAGTGGTAGTCGGTATGCTTAAATAGGTGGATGCCCCATTCTTCTGCGCTCATTTCCCCAAAAAATGGGTGTTTCAAGGTTCTCACCACCTGTGGCCCAACCGCCAGTTTCTCAAAATCTTCCTTGAATCGCTGCTTTTCATGCTCAAAATCTACATCCGACGGAATCAAAAACTCCGGGGCAGTCGGTGAATTCTTTTTGTATGGCTTTTCACTCAACACGGATTTTTTTATCATCCGGCCAAGCAAGCGGAAGATAAAAGGCATCGGCTTGAGCACAAGCTCGCCAGTAGCCGATTTGTAGGCTACGGCGCAATGGCCCAACATTTGTGCAGCGTTCATTTTGCCCCATTGCGGAGCAGTGTTGGGCGTCAGTTTTTCAAGGCGGGCCAACAATTCGGCTTGTGCTTCAGGCTGAAAAAAGGATTTCATTGGTGCTTGTTTTGAATTGAAATTAGCGGGGCAAAGCTAAAATTTGCCAACATTTAAAACAAGAATTCAAAACATTTATTTTAAAAATCAACCAGGATTTAACTCAATTCAACCCAGCCTGCAACACATACTCCTTGAATTTGGCGGATGCAGCGCTATTTTCCGATTTTCCATCAAAACTTTCGAGTGCCTGCTGGTTGCTCATGAAAAAGCAGTCGGCACCAATTTCGGCAGTCAAGCCCCAGCGGCTCAGGGTATCCCGTACCGGCCCGATGACGCTGGTGAAATACACCTGGATGCCCCGGCTGCGGTTCTCCGTCACCCAATCTTGCAGGGCGTGGATGGCGCTGCTGTCGAGGTGGCTGATGCTATCGGCATTGAGTACCACGAGGCGCAGGGCTTCTCCTTTTTGCGCAATGAGTTCGCCCATTTTATCCTTGAAATAATTGATATTGGAGAAATAAAGCGGCCCGTCGAAGCGCACCACGAGTACGTCGGTGCGCTGCTCCAGGTTGTCGAAGCGCTGGATGTTCCGGTAAAACATGGAACATGGGACC
>JADLHE010000561.1 GCA_020848965.1 Saprospiraceae bacterium | reverse complement strand
TGGGCACTTAATAGTGTTACTTGGGCACTTACAACTATTACTTGGGCACTTAATAGTGTTACTTGGGCACTTACAACTATTACTTGGGCACTTAATAGTATTACTTGGGCACTTACAACTATTTCTTGGGCGCTTAATAGTAGTACACGGGCATGAACGCAAAGCGTATGACCATGCTAAGGTCATGGCCAACCCCTAAACCATTACGAAGGCAGTTATTATTGATAGACAAACCAGCACGCCACAAACAAACTGCTTTTGTCGCCAAACAGTCATTTTCATTGAAAAAAGCCATCAAAACCTGTTCATTTTAACACTACTTGGCATTTATATTGGTTAACACTTATGCGTAAAATGGCCACATTGCTCAATGCGGCCAGATTCGTAAACCCAAAACAATATTTTATGTCTGCCTTTATTGCAACCAATCTGGACGGCTATTCCGATGGTAATTTCACCATTGCCGTCAACAACATCAGCGTCGGTATGACTGGCAACCTAGATTTCCCAAACCCTCCGCACAAAATGTCGGATGTCAACGACGTATTCAGCCAATATAAATCGGCTTCAAAAGAGCGTTCGATGATGAGCCCGAACGACACCAAAAAGCGGAATGAACTTCGGAAAAAACTGGCCAAAATGCTCCGTGTCAATGGGATGTATGTTATTTCACTGTTTCCTGATAACGAAGAAAAACAGCTTTCCAGCCAATATCCGCCCGTTAAAAGCAAAAACGACTCTGGCGAGCCAGACGCACCCAGCCGTTTGAAAGCCGTAAATGGCAGCAACAGCGGTGAGGCTTCGCTCAGTTTTCGGGGCAGCAGTATCGCCAAGGGTTATAATATACGCTATCGCATCAAAAACAGCACAGAGGCTTGGACCTACAAGCCAGTGAGCAAAAGCCGGGGTATCACCATAGCTGGGCTGAAGCCGGGCGAAGTGTACGAATTTTGGGCGCAAGCACTTGGCGCAAAAAAAGACAGCGATTTTGGCGGGCCTGCCGAGCTGCGGATAATCTGATTTTTTCACTAACATACATTGACAAGGGACGGTGCAAAGCATCGTCCCTTGCTGTTTTATTGATGAACGCATTTAAAGCTGATAGCAGCCCCTTTTGAGAGGCGGGGTTATCGACCCCCACAGTTTCGGAACTACGGGGTTCGATAACCCCGCCTCTCAAGGATGACTGTGAGTTTGCAAAACTCGCTCATCAATTTCAAATACGACTACCTATAAACATTAACAACCCAGATAATCCTTGTTTTTTTGAACTTTGTCCTACAAATACATTAGTCCGGCTCAAGATTTGACTAACACAAAATACCTTTAGCCGCATAAAATCTACCCATACCAGCAAATTTAAAAACATGAAAAAAGTCCTGACTACCCTCTCCTTGGCACTTGCCTGCCACGTCCTTTTTGCGCAAGCAAAGCAAAACCCTTGGCTCGACACGCCCATCAGCCGCTTCGCAACGAAGGGCGACGTCCGCCAAATCGTGCCGGAGCGGTACCGCAGCCTCACGCTCGACCTCGATGGCTTGAAGGCCATTTTGGAGGGGGCACCCATGCGTTTTTCGCCGGAGGCGGAAGCCCACCAAGCCACGCTGGCCGTCCCGATGCCGGACGGCTCCACGCAGGTGTTCCAGGTGGTGGAGGCCCCGGTCATGCATCCCGACTTGGCGGCCCGCTACCCGTATATGCGCTCCTTTGCGGGCTGGAGCAAGGCCGATGGCACGGCTTACCTGCGCTGCGGCTATACGCAGGAGGGCTTCCACGCCATGGTGCTTTCCGCAAAATACGGCACGGTCTATATTGACCGCTTCCGGGAGGGCGACGACCAGCATTATATCAGCTATTTCAAAAAAGACTACCGCAACCCGCATGCGTTTGAATGCCTCGTCGAGAGCGAAGTCCCACAGAATCCGCAATCCCTTGTCATTCCCGAAGGGAACCTTAAATCCATATTGGTCGGTGATTGCCAGCACCGTGGGTACACCCTTGCACTGGCCTGCACGGGCGAGTACGCCGCTTTTCATGGTGGCACGAAGCCGCTCGTGCTGGCGGAGTACAATGTGGCCATTACCCGCATCAACGGCATTTATGAACGGGAAATGGCCGTCACGCTCACGATGGTGGCCAATACCGACCTGCTCATTTACCTCAACGCCGCCACCGACCCCTATACGAACAACAACGGCGGCACCATGCTGAGCGAAAACCAGACGACCTGCAACAACGTCATTGGCAATGCCAATTACGACATCGGCCATGTGTTTTCGACAGGTGGTGGAGGTGTGGCTTACCTTGGCGCTGTTTGCGACAGTGGCTCTAAAGCAGGTGGCGTGACAGGCTTATCAAGCCCCATCGGCGACCCCTTTTATGTGGACTATGTGGCGCATGAAATGGGGCACCAGTTCGGCGCCGACCACACGCAGAACAATAGCTGCAACCGCAATGATGCTACCGCAATGGAACCCGGCAGTGCCAGCACCATCATGGGCTATGCGGGCATCTGTGCGCCCAATGTGCAGAACAATTCCGACGATTATTTCCATGCCATCAGCCTCAACGAGATTCACAACCATATTACCGGCTCGGTTGGCAACAGCTGTGCCACCACCACATCGAGCGGCAACAATGCCCCCGTCGTCACCGTGCCCATCAATTCTTATAATATCCCCAAATCCACCCCCTTCGTGCTCACGGCGCAGGCCACCGACTCCAATGCCAGCGACGTGCTGACCTATTGCTGGGAGCAAATGGACCCCCAAGTGGCCACCATGCCGCCTGTGGCCACCAATACGGGCGGCCCGGCCTTCCGCTCCTTCGACCCCGTGACCTCGCCAAGCCGCTATTTCCCCAGCCTGTCGGCCATCATAGCAGGCACCACGCCCACTTGGGAGGTGCTGCCATCCGTGGCCCGCAGCATGAACTTCCGCTGCACCGTCCGGGACAACCACCCCGGTGCTGGCTGCGCCGATGAAGCGGACGTGGCGGTGAACGTCAACGGCTCGGCAGGGCCTTTCGTCGTCACGAACCCCAACACCTCCTCCGTGGTTTGGACCGGGGGCAGCATGGCCACCGTCACCTGGAACGTGGCGGGCACCAACCAGCCGCCCATTTCCACCAGCCAAGTGGAGATATTGCTTTCCGCCGACGGCGGCAATACCTACGCCTATACCTTGCTCGCCACCACAAGCAACGACGGTACGGAGAGCGTCTTGGTGCCCAATATCAATACCACACAGGCAAGGGTGATGATAAAGGCCAAGAACAACGTCTATTTCGACATCTCGAACCAGAACTTCAGGATTGAATTGGCCGTGAACCCCAGTTTTGCGCTGACCGCAACGGCGGACACGGTAGCTGCTTGCCAGAGCGGCCAAGCGCTTTTCACCTATAATATGCTCCAGTTGGCGGGCTTCAACCAAGCGGTCAGCTTCACGGCCAGCGGTCTTCCTGCTGGCGCAACGGCCAGTTTTACGCCCAATAATATTGCGCCTCCGGCACCGGTGGTGCTTACCGTTGGCAACCTTACGGGCATTGCGCCCGGCACCTATCCGTTCACGGTGACGGCCACGGGCGGCTCCATCACGGTCACCGACAACCTCGTGCTGGTGGTGCTTGGCGAAGTAAGCGCAGCCCCCAGCCTCAGCACCCCCAGCGATGGCGCAGAAGTGACCACGCCACAGCCAACGCTCACTTGGGCAGCCGTGCCACAAGCGGCTTCCTACTTGGTGGAGGTTTCCGAAACACCCGCTTTTGCGACATTGGTGGCCAGCGCCACATTGACCACCACCAGCTACCAAGTGACGGCGGCATTGAACATTCTCGACATCTACTACTGGCGGGTAAAGGCCATCAACCCTTGTAGTGAAACGGCTTTTTCGGCATTCAACGCCTTCCATTTGGGTGGCGTCGGTTGCCAAAGCTTTTCGGCCACGGGCTTGCCATTGGCCATACCAACTATTGCAGGCACGGTCACCAAGACGCTGAACATCCCGCTGAACCAGTCCATCGTTTCTGTAAAAACGAGCATGAACATTGGCCATAGCTATATCGGGGATTTGGATGTAAAACTGGTTTCGCCACAAAACACCACGAGGGTCGTATTTGACCGCCCCGGCGTGCCCGTCTTGCCTTTTGGCTGCCAAGGCGACGACATCAATGCCAGCTTCGGCGATTCGTTTACCAATACTGCTGGGCTATTCGATAGCACTTGCCTGAACACGGTGCCCTCCATCATCGGCAACTACCAGCCTTTGGAGGCTTTTTCGGCGTTCGCTGGCCAAAACGCCCAAGGCAACTGGACACTCCGCATCACCGACAACTATGACCAAGATGGCGGCGCTTTGCTGACGTGGTCAATGGAGGTTTGCGGCCTGACGGCCTCAACGGCAGCCAGTTTGCTTCAAAACAACGTACTGAGTGTTGCGCAGGGCCAAACAGCGGTGATTTCAAATGCCTACCTGCAAGGCCAGGGCACACCAGCCGCCGGTTTAGATTTCATCTTGCTCACGCTGCCCGCTCATGGTCAACTGATACTGAATGGCGCTCCTTTGGCAATTGGCAGCACGTTTACGCAAGCCGAGCTTGACGCCAATTTGCTCAGCTACCAACACGATGGCAGCTCGTCATCCACCGATGAATTCAAGTTCGACTACCAAAACAATGCTGGCAATTGGCTACATGCGCAGGTTTTTCATATCAACGTTATCCAAAACAACCTTGCCGCCACGGCAGCCGTCACGCAGCCCATTAATTGCGCTGGCGCAAACAATGGCCAAATCACCGTATCGGCCAACGGCGGCAATGCGCCCTTGCAGTACAGCCTGAACGGCGGCGCTTACCAAAACTCCAATGTGTTCGGCGGCTTGGCTCCTGGGGTTTATTCCATCGAAGTAAAAGACGCCACGGGCTTCGTCATCTCCACCAACCAAGTGGAAATCACCGCACCCACCGCCATCAGCGCTTCGGCTAGTGTGAACAGCGACGTCATCACGGTCACGGCCAGCGGCGGCACGGGCAGCTTGCAGTACAGCATTGGCGCTGCTCCGCAAAGCAGCAACGTGTTCAGTGGCGTAGCCAATGGCGCATACACCGTCACCGTCTCCGACGCAAATGGTTGCACCGCCACCACTTCGGCCCTCGTGGCCGTGAACACGCTCGTCGTGGCAGCCAACCTCACCACTGGCATCCGTTGCTTCGGGGAAAGCAACGCCACCCTCACCGTCTCCGTGGCTGGCGGCACGCCCGCCTTCCAGTACCGCTTGAACGGCGGTGCCCCGCAAAGCAGCAATGTGTTCAGCAACCTCGGCCCCGGCAGCTATACCGTACAGGTGACCGACGCCGACGGCTTTACGCAAACAACGAACGCCGTCACCATCAGCAATCCAGCGCAATTGACGGCATCGGCTGCCGCCAACAACAATACCATCCTCGTGACGGCCACGGGCGGCACGGGCAGCTTGCAGTACAGCATCGGCGGTGCTCCGCAAAGCAGCAGCGAGTTCAGCAATTTGCCGAACGGCAGCTACACCGTCACCGTAACGGATGCAAACGGTTGCACGGCCACTGCTACGGCAACCGTTTTCGTGAACAACGTGGTTGCCACGGCAAGCATCACCGGCACGCTCGATTGTTTCAACGGCACGGATGGGCAAATCACCGTAACGGGAAGCGGCGGCATGGCCCCTTACCAGTACAGCCTGAACGGCGGCGCATTCCAAAGCAGCAATGTGTTCAGCAACCTTGCCGCAGGCAGCTATACGGCCACCGTGCGGGATGCGGACGGTTTGATTCAAAACTCGCAGCCCATCACCCTTGCAGCGCCGCCACAAATCACGGTCACTGCGCTTTCGACGGGCTATACCCTGACCGTGACGGCCAGCGGTGGCACGGGCAGCTTGCAGTACAGCTTGGATGGTGGAGCCTTCCAGGGCAGCAACAGCTTCTCGCCCGTTACCAACGGCAACCACACCGTCACGGTGCGTGATGCCAATGGTTGCGAAGCAAATACCAACGCCACTGTAAGCGTGGCCATCTTAGCGGTGAGCGGCAGCGTAACGCAGCCCATCAGTTGCCCTGGCGAATCGGATGGACAAATAACGGCAGTGGGCACAGGCGGTGTACCCGCCTACCAATACAGCCTGAACGGCGGTGCGTTCCAAAACAGCGGCGTGTTCGGCAACCTTGCCGCAGGCAGCTACACCCTCACCATCAAGGACAGTGGCGGCTTCACCAGTTCTTCCAGCGTGAATTTGACAGCGCCCCCAAGCTTGGTGGTGGCACCAAGTGCCAACAACCAGACCGTGACCGTATCGGCCAGCGGCGGCACCCCGCCTTACCAGTACAAGCTGGACAATGGCGCATTGCAAAGCAGCAATATTTTCAATGGCGTGCCCAATGGCCTGCACACCATCACGGTGGTAGATGCCCACGGCTGCACCAAAGAAACGACCGTTCAAGTTGGTGGCTTGCCGCCGAATATTTTTGTATCGCTATCGCACCCGGTAAGCTGCCACGGCGGCTCGGATGGGGTGATCACCGTCAGCAGCAATGGCGGCGTGCCTCCTTATACTTTTAGCCTAAATGGTGGTGCGTACCAATCCGGCAACACCTTCGCTGGCCTGAGCGCAGGCACTTACACGGTGTCGGTAAAAGGCAGCGATGGGGCCATCACCTCCGCACCGAATATCGTCATCACCGACCCACCGCTGCTCACCATCGCCGCTTCGGTATCGGGCCTGAACATCAGCGTGACGGGCACGGGCGGCACGGGCAGCTACCAGTACAGCTTGGACGGCACCAACTTTGAAAACGACAGTGTTTTGGTGGCTACCGCCAACGGCAGCTACAACGTGACCATCCGTGACGAACGGGGCTGCACCGCAACGACCACTGTCACGGTAAACACGGTGACGGGCATCAACCTTGCCATTGACGAAGTCAGCTGCACGGGCGAAACCGATGGGCAACTGGAAGTGACGGGCGTGACGGGCGGTGTGCCACCTTATCTCTATGCGTTGAACGGGGGCGCTTTTGCTTCGCAAAACCTGTTCACGGGTCTTGCTCCCGGCGACTATATCATTTCCATTCAGGACGCCACGGGCACTGTGTTTGAAGCCCCGGCCGTGGCGCTGCTGGAACCGGACGCACTCACTGCCGACTTCCAATTGGCGCAGAACAATTTGACGATTTTGGCCAATGGCGGCACGGGCACTTTGTCCTATTCCATTGACGGGGGAGACACCTTCCAGTCCAGCAACCAGTTCAACGACCTCCCGATTGGCACCTACCAAGTGGTGGTGAAGGACGAAAACGGCTGCACTTTCACCGGGGAAGTCGTGGTAACCTTCAGCGGAACGGGCGAGCAGTTTGGCAAGCTCGGCTTCGAGGTCATGCCGAACCCCAGCAATGGGCTTTTCCTCGTGAAATTGGATTTGCAACAGCTTTCCGATTTGGAGCTGGCCGTCTTCGACGTGGTAGGCCGACAGGTTTTTGCTGCGCAAATGGAAGCCGTGGGCGCTGCGCAATTCCCCCTCGACTTGCAGGGCATGGCCAGTGGCACCTACCTGCTGCGGGTAAAGAGCGGCGAAGAATGGGGAGCTAAGAAATTGGTGATTCTTGAAAAATAGGGGTTGAGTGATGGGCTTGCTCCCATCAACAATAATGGCGGTGGCATCGAAGGTGCTACCGCCATTATTGTTTATGGGTTTCCCAATCCGCCAATTCGGGATGACTCATGTTTTTGTTTTAATTTGCCCTACCTCACCAGCAAAACCTGCCCATTCACCTCCTCCTTCAAACCCGAACGGAGGTTCAGGTAGCGGAGTTCGTAAAGGTAAACGCCCTGCACGGCCTTGCCGCCGTCCCAATCCTTGCCTTGGTGGAGCAGGCCGCCCCAGCGGTCATAGACCCGGAGGTCGAGCACTTCGAACAGGTTGCCGTAGGGCATGAAGACGTCATTGATGCCGTCTCCGTTGGGGCTGAAGGAGGTGGGCAGATAGACGTCCACGTGGCAGTCCATGCCGTAGTGGTAGGTCTGCCAGAACTCGCAGCCAAAGGCCGCCATGCCGATGCGGTAGCTGCCCGGCTCCTCCAGCCGGATGCTGGGCCGGGGCGTGGGGTCGGTATCCGTATAGAAAAGTTCGGCAAACTCGCTCTGCGGCACAAGGTCATAGGGCAGGCAGGTGGTGGTGTCGGGAGGGAGGGTGAAGGCGGAGGCGCCGTTGAGCAGCTCAGCGACCACGGTGATGCTGGCGCTATCGGTTGCTTCGCAATGGCCGTCCGAGGCAGTAACGGCATAGGTGCCACTCCCATTTATAAAGGGCTGCGCACCGCTTTGCCCCGTGTTCCAAGTGAAAGCAGCGATGCGGTTGGCCACGGCCAGTACCGTTGGTTGTTCGTCGGGGCAAATCAGGCTGTCAGCGACAACCGATACGGTGAGCGGCGGCAATACCGTGATGGCTCGTTCGTGGCTGGTAGCGCAGCCCAGCACCCAGACCGTTTGGCGCAGCAGGTACTCGCCCGGCAGCTTGAACTGGTAACTGAACTCGAAGGAGTCCCTCAGCAGGGAATCAAGGCCAGCCGGCCCGGTCAGGTGCCATTCCCGAGCCTGCGCCAAGCGGTTGCCCTCGCTGAGTGTGGTGGCCGCTTCGCCGAGGCAGAGGGTGTCGGGGAAGGTGAAATTGGGGATGGGGGCGGGGGGGTAGTTACAGTAGGGCTGGAAGGTGGACGTTAAGGGCTGTACCGTTGCCGCCGGAAGGTCAAATAAGTCAAATGCAGTGACGGTGTCTATTTGGAAATTTTGGAACTCAACAGTGAAATCTTCCACCTCTATGCAGGTTGGGTAGGTGGTGCAGCCGGGTATGTCGCCGTTGGCATCGGTTTTCGCTATAACCGGGGCTTGGCTGAGATATACATTTTCGAAAGGCGATGCCAACATCAACCCACCATTGCTCAGTGCGGTGATGGTCGGGGTGAAGTTGGGATACCCCTTCTGCGAGACAATATTGCCGTTTTGGTCCAATTGGGTCAATATCGCCGGAAAAGAGCCAAACGTGGCATGAGACATTATCAAATCACCGATAGTAGTCTTTGTTAGGCTTGCGTTGAAATAACTGAAGTTCTCCGCAGAAAAACGCTTTGCCCATTGCAAGTTGAGGTCATGGTCGAGTTTTATTAAACGGGTGCCCGTTTTGTCCAGCTCAAATTGATTAACTGTTAGAGGAAGAAAGCTCGGGTTTTTGTCCCAGAGGTATATGCCATCGTCGGTGACTATCATGTCATAAAAAAGAAAATGCTTGATGATTTTCCATTTGACGGGGTGCCCCAATGAATCTGTTTTTATAATAAACTGCTGACCTTGGCCAGTGTGAGCATTGTCTTTTGCCAAATGGCCTGTCAGGAATATGAACTCTGGTATTTTTGCGTTAATTTTAGAGATGCCTACCAAGTTTCCACTCGAATATCCCGTATTGGACAGCACCAATGCTTTTTTCCACAAGTTGATACCATTAGGGTAAAATTTGAACATTTCAATGACATATTGCTGGGGGTAGATTGTGTCCGAAGTGGCCAGCCCGCTCGCAAGGACAATATTGCCAGTTGGGTCGCAGTCTATACTGCTTTGATTTGAATTAAAAATCCCTCCCCTATATCTCTTTGACCAATTTTCCCCTGTGCTCAGGTTGATGCCAGTTAAAACGGGTCTACCCCCAACCAGTCCAGTATTGCCATGTAGGGCTGATAAATATAACTTGTCCTGATAGTATTTGGCGCCAAGATAAAAGCCTGGTGCGTGCATAGAGAATGTCATCCGAATGGCACTCGAAGAAACCATGCTTCCATTGATGGGCACCAAAAAATAGTCATTTTGGATAGGTGGGCCCAGTCCATCCATCAAAAGCATAATATCGTTTTGTTCGTTCACCACAATGTCTTGAAAAAAGGCAAAGGGATGTAGGGTATCCATTCTGACCTGAAACGCGTTGGATTGGCTTTTTAAATCCAAACTGATTGCGAATAAAATGAAAAATAAAGCAATTTTATCCAACCTGACTCTCATGTGCTTTAATGTAGTTTTTGAGGTGTTTAAGTAAATATCAAAGCCATAGTAAATGCAAATTATAGAAATTGGCATTTGCTACGGCTTTGATGACTCGCAAAATCAATTTATCGAAAACAATGGATTTCAACCAGTGGTTTTCCTAACTGGAGAGCATCCGCAACCTTCCAGTGCAAAATGTTGAAGTGGATGATTGTCATAATAATTAACGTAAATTGGTTCACTGTTTATCCATCCAGTTCCAACACAGGCATCCTTGCACCTCACTTTGATTAATGTCCAACCAGCATCTGGTGGGTTGTTGTAATCAACCGCAATGCAACCATTGGCTAGAGTACTATAATTGACAAACCAAGCTGCGGGAATTACGGGTGTTAAAGTAGTACTTTTTTGAGGCTGGCAACTAAAGGGATACCAAGGTGTTGGATACCCTGTGCCATAAGGAACTGGATATGCACAAGGGTCTAAAAAGCCAATATCACAAATTTCGAAGAAGTCAAGAGGCGCACAAGCCGCATTGGCCACACAATTTTCCATTGAGAAACATTGGTAGGCAACATCATTAAACCCTACGGGTGGAGCCTCATGGCCGGCCAATACAATTTGAAATTCACAATTGCAGCGTTCCTCATGCTTGTCTGGCCCGTCCTCCCCTTTTGCGAGTAAAGGTGACGGGGTAACCGTAATTTCGTCCTTGCTTATAGCTTCCTCTTTTTGGCAGCCCACAAGCACCATGTAAAACAACATCACTATACCAATACCCAATGTATTGACGTGACGTGACGTGAAGAAAGATCGTTTTTCCATACTTAGAAAGATTTAATAGTTAAAAGATGGCCGCAAGGTAGCAAAACAAACATATAAAAACCAAGTAAAATGCAAAAATTTCACCAACTATCATCTCGGCAAATTAAAATTTTGGGTATGGCAGAATTCTGGAATACTCCCCAAAGAATTGTTGGCAAATCGGGTACGGCATTTTTTGCAGCCGCCGAACCATTTCCCCACTCATCAAATAACCATCTCGAACAAACCTACCATCAAAAGCCAAAAACACCCCATCTTTGACGCCCATCAAACCCAGTTTTCACTCAACCTTCACTCACTGATGACGAGAACCGTCCTGTTATTTGTTTTTGTTTTGCTGGCCCGTATAGTGCATGGCCAGAGCATTGAGGAACTGGAGCAGCAGCTCAAGACTGCCTCCACGGCCAAGGAGAAGATGACCCTCAGCTACCAGCTCGGCACTGAATACCTGAAAAAAGACGCCAAAAAGTCGGCGGAGTACGCAAAAACCGCCCACCAAAAGGCCGTGGAACTCAAGAACAACGGCATGGCCGCCGAGGCTTCATACCTCGTGGCCCGTGCCTATGCCCGCACCAGCGACGACCGCAACGAGGACATCTGGCTCGGCACGGCCACCAAGTTTGCCATGCAGGCCAACGATGCCGACCTCATCATCCGCACCGTGGACCAGCGCAGCCGCCTCCTGAAAAAAGAAGGCAACGAGCGCAAGGCCCTGCAAGTGGTACAGGAGGCCTTCGACTATTTCAGCAAAAAAGGCGGCAAGGGCATCAGCGAGATGCAGGCGCAGTACGAGGTGCTGAAGAACCAATTGGAGCGGGAGAAAAGCCAGTTGGAAGGCGAAATGCGGCTCTTGGAGCGGGAGAAAAAGCAGCTCGAAGGCGAAATCGGCGTGGTGAAGCGGGACAAGGAGGTGGTGGCCACCGAGCGGGATATTTTGAAGGAAGACAAGACCCTGCTCACCGAGCGCCAGCGGGAACTCGAATCGGAGAAGCAAATGGTGGTGGAAGAGATTTCGAAGAAGGAAGAAACCATCAAGGCCGTGTCCACCGAGCGGGCGAAGGCGCTCTACCTCGCCGAGCTAAGCCGCCGCTTGGTGGATTCGCTGGAGGCACGTCAGGCACTGGATTCGCTGGCTTTGCAGCAAAAAGACCTCGCCCTCGAAAATGCCGAATTGGCGCAGGAGCGGGGAAAGTACATCATTTACCTGCTCGGTATTGCGGCGTTTTTTACCATTTTGCTGGCCATCGCTTTTTTCCTCCGCTACCAGGCCAAGAAGAAATCCACCAACCTTTTGTCGAAGCAAAACAAAATCATCGAGGAGGAGCGGCAGCGCTCGGACGAGTTACTCTACAATATCATGCCCGTGGAAGTGGCCAAGGAACTCAAGGAAAAAGGCTCTGCTACCGCCCGCCAGTTTCCAGAGGCGACCATCCTTTTCACCGATTTCAAGAATTTTACCCAAATCGCCGAAACGCTCTCACCTGCCCAATTGGTGAACGAACTGAACGAGTGTTTCCGGGCCTTTGACCATATCATCTCGCAGCAACCCGGCATCGAAAAAATCAAGACCATCGGCGACGCCTACCTCTGTGCAAGCGGCCTCGTGGGGCACAAGACCGTGCCCAAAGGCATCGTGCAGGCCGCCCTCGACATGCAGGAATTTTTAGATGACCACAAAGCGGAGAAAATGCGAAAAGGATTGCCTTATTTTGAAGCCCGAATTGGTTTGCACACGGGGCCGGTGGTGGCCGGGGTGGTGGGCTTCAAGAAGTTCGCCTACGACATCTGGGGCGACACCGTCAACATCGCTGCCCGCATGGAGCAGCAGTGCGAACCGGGCCGGGTGAACATCTCCGAAACGACCTACGGGCTGGTGAAATACGATTTCAATTGCCAGTCACGGGGAAAGATTCCGGTGAAGAACAAGGGGGAGATGGAGATGTATTATGTGAAAGGCAAGATTTGATTTAAGATTACAGATTACATGATTTAAGATT